>CAZWFJ010000048.1:0-22997 GCA_964633135.1 uncultured Puniceicoccaceae bacterium
CCTTCGACAAGCTCAGGACAAAGAAAGCCCCTCCCACTCCCCGCACTTGTGGTTAGACCCTTCGGCGAACAAAAGCGAAGGTTAGCCTTGTCCTTTCTTCTTTCTTCGGTCAAAGTTCTTTCTCCTGTGGAAAAAAGAGAATCCTGTACGTCCGAATCGGACGGCGATCGAGAGAGTCGATCTCCGGCCTTTTCTCATGCTGAAAAATTCATTGACCGAACCCCTGTCTTTTGCCTGACGGGAGGCTCTGGGAGTCTTTGTGGGAGGCGTCATGGATAACGATCTGTTCTACCTTGTTCTGGCGGTGGGTTTTACCGTAAGCGTTTCGGCATTGTGCTCGGTGCTGGAGGCCATGATTTTGAGTACGACCACCACGGAGATTGAGGGGCTCAAGCAGAGGCATCCGATTCTCGGGGTTCGCCTGGAGAGCTTCAAGTTTGAGATTGAGGAAACGACCTCGGCGATTCTCAGCCTGAACACGATCGCCAACACGGCGGGAGCCAGTATTAGTGGGGCCTTGGCTGCGACCGCACTGGGAGAAGAAAACGTCGTTTATTTTTCTGCGGCACTGGTGCTGGGGATTCTCATTTTTTCCGAAGTCATTCCCAAAAACGTCGGAGTCCTGTATCGTCCAGCACTGCAGCCGATTCTGATTTTTCCGCTGCACTGGATTCGGGTTTTGATGCTTCCGATTTCCTTTCTGTGCAAAGCTGCGGTTCGCTTTTTCGTAAAGCCCCAGCCCTCGAATGAGACCCCGGATGAGGAGATTCTGCTTTTGGCGGAGAAGAGTGCGAAGGACGGCGACTTGACGGAGAGCGAGCGGAGGATGATCACGAACGCGCTGAGCTTGGACAATATCCTTGTCAGCGAGATCATGACCCCCCGCACGGTGGTCACGGCTCTGGAGAAGGGGACTCCAGTGGAGGAGGTCATTCGCGATTTCAAGAACATCCCCTTTGCCCGCATTCCCGTATACCGGGAGAACATTGATGACATCGAGGGAGTAGTCCGGCGCAGGGATATCCTGGCCCGCATGGCGGATGGAGAAGGCGAACAGGTTACGATTGGGGATCTGATGTATGAAACGATTTTCATTCCTGAGAACGCGACCGTTTCGGATGCTCTGCAGATTTTCCTCAAGAACCATCAGCAGTTGGGGGTGGTGGTGGACGAATACGGATCGGTGGCTGGCGTGCTTACGATGGAGGACGTCATGGAATCAATTCTTGGGCAGGAGATTTTTGAGCACGATGATGTGGCCATCGACATGAGAGAGTTGGCCCGCAAGAAGAGCGAAGCCCGGAAACTGAGGCGGACCTCCGACGCGGACCGGGATCGGACAGCGGCAAAAGTTTCCCGCGGACAATGACTGGATTGCAAACGGACCCGAAATCGGCCCAGACCTTTGTCTTCCGGACCAAACGGATTCTTCGCTGGGCCGGCATCTTTCTCTATTATGCCCTGGGGATGGTGGCGATTGGAGCGGCAACCGGATGTGCGGTCTTCCTGATCCTCGGGCCGCTATTCCTCAAGGAAAGTTCGTATGGGGAGATTGCGTCCTACGGTTTGAAGACTGGCGCCATTCTCGCCGGAATCTGGACTCCAGGGGTCGCGATTGTGAAGTGCTTTGTCAAGGGAAAGAAAGAGCGCGACTCATGATGAGGCAATCGCAGCGGGTTCGCATATTCGCGGGTGGATTTTTGATTGGTTGCGTAATTGCGGCCGGGATTGCATTTCTGCGGAACGCTCATGAGGGCGAAGAGGAACTGGCTCGCCTGCCGTCTTTCCAGCGAATTGTCCCGCCGCCGCCTCTGCCTGCCGATCTTCCGTTTGAGGCGGAAAAAGCCTTCAGTGCCTGGCAATCCGCCGAGAGGGGGGAAACCCGCTGGCTGGTGCAGGATCCATCCGGCAAGCTATGGCGGATATCCCTCGCAGAAGGGCCTCTCCTGATCTACCGGGGAGATGAGATCCAGGTGGATGGAAATCCCGGAATCGAACCCCCCGCTCTCCGGGCCGGTCTGGAGCACAACGAGTTTGAGATCCTCTCTTTCGACCCCCTGAAGACGATCTTCACGGTTCGGATCAATCCTTTCGGTGCCAATTCCATCGAGGAGAGCGTCAGGCTTCTCGAGAGCCGCGCCCCTTACATCCTCGGGGCGTCTCCGATTCCGCACGGCGTGGAAAAAATGACTCGCCTGGACGCTAATTAGGTTTGATTTCCGGCGCAGCCCTTCCAACATCGTCCCCCATGACCTCCCTCAAAAATATAGCTTTCGGCGGCTCGGAACCGGGTTCAACCGGATCGGAACTCGGCCTTTTGATCCTGCGATTATTCACCGGCCTGGCCATGGCACTTGCCCACGGAGTCGAGAAGATTCCTCCATCCGGTCGCCTGATCGACCACGTGGAAGATCTCGGCCTTCCGTCGCCCATCCTTCTCGCGTGGGCGGCGGGGATTGCGGAGCTTGTAGGCGGCCTCTTTCTGGCAGCCGGGTTCCTGACCCGCATCTCTGCCTTCCTCATCTTCGCCACCATGCTGGTGGCTGCATTTGGGGTTCACGGCGGCGATGCCTTTGTGGAGCAGGAGAAAGCTCTTCTCTTTGCAGCTGCAACTCTGCCCTTCCTCCTGTCAGGCAGCGGAAAAGTCGGCGTCGATCAACTTTTCCGTCAGAGTTCGTAATCCACCGCTCTTCCGGGCCGAACCAATCCATTCTCATCACAGTTTCATGAAAACCGCATTCCTCCCATTCCTCGTTCTCTCGGCACTTTTCGTTTCCACAAATGGATCCCTGGCCAGCCCCTACATTCAGGGAGTTGTCCAGTGGATGGACACGGATTTCGACAACTCCACCGGGATCGGTGGCCGGATCGGCTATGCCTTCAACGAAATGAACGCCATTGAGCTCGAGTTTACGCAAACGGACCTGGGGGCGATCGACACCACCTATACATATCAGGGAGACGATGTTGCGGTTCAGGGAAAGGCCGACCTGAGCATCATCCTCCTCAACTACCGCTTCACCTATCCCCTCACCGAGAGGTTCCGCATTTTGGCGGGCGCGGGCCTTGGCGGCACGGTGGCCCAGGTCGATGTCACCACCCGATTCGGGAGTGGAGACGGCACCAATGGCGTTTTTACCGCCCAGGGCTTTGCGGGTGTGGAGTTTTTCATTCTCCCGCAGCTCTCCGTCCACGGAGCTTACCGGCTGATGTTCTTTGACGATTTCACCTACGAGGACGACGAAGTGGAGGTGACCATTGATCCGGGAAATGGCCAGATCCTCGAACTCGGGGTGACCTTCTACTTCTGATAGGGGTCCAAGCTCTTCAAGATTCGCTTTTTACCCCTTTGGCATCGGGATTTTGATTCCGCGCCGCAGGAAGGTCGGCTTGTCGAGGTCGACCCCGTTGTACGCTTCCACATTCATCCTCCCGAAGAGTCCCCTTTCGTTGTGTTCGAGCAGGACATCAAACTCGGTTTGAATCCTTTCTTTTTCTTTTTTCGATTGTTTTTGGTCCAGCTTCGAATGGTGTACGACGACTTTCTCGGGGAGATGGGGTCGGGGAACGGAGGAAAGATCGGTCCGGGCGATCAGGGTGACTTCCACCTGATCTCCCAAGGCAGGATCGACCCAATATCCGACGATAGCGTCTTGCTGCGAGTCAAAAAGCTGCGTGACGGCACGGGTTAGTTCCGAGAACCGGGAAACGGTGAGTTCGCCCCCGGAACCCACACTTACGAGAAGGCGATCCGCTTTCACCCGTTCCAACCCGGCGGAGCGGAAGGGACAGTTAAAAAGAGACTTTGTGACAGCGGCGACTCCCGCCCCCAGGGGAACCCGGCACGTGGAGAAGTGAATGCGGTTCTCATCTCCCTTCAGGGCACTGCGAAACTTGGCGAGGTCCACGGACATCATTCCGGGGCGCAACAGGGGTCCGGCCAAAGCGGCAACGGCCCGCGTCATCCACTCATCGGAGGCGTCAAAGAGCTGGTCGGCACGGTCGGACTCCCCAGCCTCCTGAAAAAGGAGGTCATTGGGCAGCTCGATCAGGCAATCGACACCACGGCGAACCTCCGCCAGTGCCTTGCGCCCGACCTCCGCAGGCCGCTTTCCCTCAAATTCAAAGGGAGTCGAAACCAAAGCCACGATCGGGCAACCGGATTCCCCTGCGATGCCCGCGATCACAGGCATCGCTCCGGAGGCAAACCCCCGCCCGAGGCACCCGATCAGGACGATCAGGTCGTACCCCGCCAGCATTTGGGCGACCTCGCCACGGTCACTTTCGGCGGCCAGTCGGCCCATATCCTCATCTCCTCCGCAGCCCAGGCCGCGAAGAAGCGAGCGACCGAGACGGGCCGACGGTATTTCCGGATAGCGATCCAGTTCACGGGCGTCGGTGTCGAAGCCGATCCATTCGAGTTCGTTCTTAAATTCGGAACGCAGGCATTGGAGGACGCGAAAGGCACCGCCGCCGATTCCGGCCACGCAGATTCTGGATTCAGGGGAAGGGGTGGATTCTTCGGTCATGATCAGCCCTTGAAGATTCGGGAAAACTTCTTCACCACCCCACCGGCGGGGCGGCGTCGCCTCGCCTCGGCGTGCTTATCAGCCTGACCCTCGAGGGCGTAGTGAAGGACGCCGAGCACGGTGCTGTACTCAGCTCCTCGCAGTTCATCGGCCACCCAATCGGGATTCCGGGCAAACCGCCCCCCGAATCCAAACACCCGCTCGGCGAGGTCGGTCAATCTGGGCAAATGGGCTCCACCGCCGGTCAGGAGGGCGCAAACCGCGCCTGATTTCAGCTCTGCGGTCCCGCACTCCTCCCGGATCAGCTCGAAGAGTTCCTCCAGGCGCACTTCGAGTACCCGGTTGATTGAGGAGGCATAGAGGGACTTATCCCCGATCTTGAGGTCCCCGTAAAGGTGGTGGGTCCTGCCTTGATCCTCGGGAAGTACGGTAGCCGCACCGTGGCGGATTTTGATATCCTCGGCGGCGTCACGGACGATTCGCAGGCCGACGGAAAGGTCATTGGTCAAGTGCTCTCCCCCGACTGGAATCGAGCCTGTGCGAACGATGCATCCTCGCTGATAGAAGGCGTAATCGGTCGTGCCGCGGCCAATATCGATCACGAGGCAACCGGAGTTCTTCTCTTCCTCCGAGGCGACCATGCAAGCCGAGGCCACGCTGGAAACGATCACATCCTCGACCTTAATATTCTGGCTATTGACAACATGAATATGCTCGGCAACGGCCTGGGAATCCCCGTGCAGGAGCCAGTAAGTCACCGCCAATTCCTCGCCCTCGAACCCGATTGGATTCTCGATCAGGCGATCATCCAGGCGGTAATGATTTCGTATAAAGTGGATATAAAGCCGATCGGAACCGATCTCCTTCCCTTTGGCCTCCGCGTTAACCCTCTCGACATCGGCGGCGGTTACACGATTATCCTGCCCCCGCACCCGCGTCCTGGCGGGATGGGAAATCCCGGCAAGATGCGCCCCGGAGACGGCAAGATACGCACTCTCGATATTCGCACCGGCACTCGTCTCGGCGAGGTCCAGAGCCTCCCCCACGCGATCGCTCGCGTTCCTGAAATTGACCACGCGCCCCTTCGAAATCCCCGCCGACTCCACCCGGCTACGCCCGATGATATTCAGGCTTTGATCCTCAAAAACCTCTCCGACCAGGACCTTCACATCCTGGCTTCCAATCTCAACTGCTGCAACGATCTTACCCGACATCGAAACTACTTCCTCTCAAATTCACACGGCTTTGTCGACTTCCATCCATGCGATCATTCTCCGACTGCCACTGGCACGGATTCGTCGAACCGGAGATCGACGCGTTGTAGCTTCTCAACTCCCTGCCGGCGGTATAAGGTCAGAATATCCTGCAGGCGCAACAATTGCTCACTGAAATCGCCGACCGCGAACAGGATCTCGGCAACTCTGGTTCCCCGAACCCGAATGGCCGAAAAGGGGGCGGCAGGATCGGGATCGTAGAGTGACAGGTCGACAATTCGCCAAGTGCGAAAGGTCTGCGGGAAGCCGCTCCGGGCGGTTTCGACCAGATCGGCCACGGACCGGAATCCCGGTATCGGGGTGTAGCCCGAGGGAGTATCCAGCAATTCCACCCCGGTAAGAAAGGGCATCCGCCGGGTCTCGGAAGACGGTCGCCCCAATCCGGGAAAGATCGTGCCATCGCGCGCCACGAAGAGGATCTCGGATCCCCCGCCGGGTGCCCGCACCCGCATGCGCAACACCGGAGTGTGCTCGCGAATCTTCACGAAGAGGGCGGAGGGAAACTTGCGCTGGATAATACATTTCTCGACCTGCGGATGCTCCTCGATTCTCTCCCGCAGGGAGAAAATATCGGTCTGCAGGAGGGTCGCCCCCGCCGGGAGGTCGAGGCGGTTCAGAATCCACCCGCGGTTCAGGGTTCCGTTTGTTTCGAACGTAATCTCCTCGATTGGTGCGTCACCCCCGGCCTTGAAAAGACTCTCTGGATCGAAGAGGAGCAGAAACGAGACGAAAATCAAGCCGACGGAAAACGCGATTGCGCCGACCCAGACAAGGATTCCCCGCCCCCTTCGCCGGCTCCGGGCACCAGCGGAGCGAGGCACCTTCTGCTGAATGCTTTTCCAGGACCGAACCTGCATCGGTCCGGATGAATGGCGGTTGCGCGGACTCATCGTCGCCGGCGCTGAAAACGGTTGATTGCCGGAAGCACCATTTCAACGGCAAGGTCCTCGAACGACAGACCGCGACAAGCGGCACTCTTGGGCAGAAGGCTCTCGGAGGTCAATCCGGGGATCGTGTTGATCTCGAGAAACCAGGGTCCCTCGTCGTTCAGGCGAAAGTCGACCCTGGCAAAATCCCGACAGCCACAAACCGCGAAGACGGTCTCGGCCCAACGCCGGATCAGGCTCTCCTCGTCCGGCTCGAGTACTGCGGGCCAGCGGTACTGGGTCTTCCCCGTCGTATACTTGTGTTCGTAATCGTAGACCCCTCCCTCGGGGATAATCTCTACCACCCCCAGGCTTTGGCCATTCAGGATTCCGATCGACACCTCCCGCCCCTCAATAAAAGACTCCAGCAGCCAGGCGCGATTGGGCGAGCGATCGAGTCGACGCTGCAACTCGCCGGCCCCGTCGACAATGGACAAGCAGGAGCTGCTGCCTCCGTTTACCGGCTTAACGACCACGCGGCGGCCCAGCTCCCCGCAAACCTCGCGGCAATCCGGGATCTCCCCCGGTTCCAGCACGCGCGACCCTGCCCCCCGCACCCCTACGGACGCCACTCTTTTCTTGGTTTGCGCCTTATTCATGCACAGGGCACTGGAGATCGAATCGGATCCGGCATACTCAAAGCCCCCTTTCTCGAGGAGGGCCTGCAGGATCCCATCCTCGCCGAACTCGCCGTGGAGGGCGGGAAAGACGAGCATCTCCCTCGGCTCCAACCCTCGTGGCAAGTCTGGTTCGCGCACTTCAATCCCCCGCACCCGGTACTCCTGGGCCAGGGCCTCGATCACGGCCGCACCGGTCTGCAACGAAACATCGCGCTCTGGGCCGACGCCTCCGTAAAGCACGGCAATCTCCCCGCGAAAATCCTTCACTGCGCCTGACTCCCTTCCGTGTGTGCCCGATCTATGAATACGGGATCCAACCCATCCGGACCCAGGAACTTCACCTCCGGTTGAAGCTCAACCCCGAATCGTTCGGCCACCTCCCGCCGGATCTTCCTCATCATCCGCACGACATCCCCCGCGCTGGCCCCAGGTTCCGGCTGGATAAAATTGGCGTGCTTCGCGGAGATTTGCACCCCGCCGATCCGAGTGCCCTTTAACCCTGCGGCATCGATCAGCCGGCCCGCCGAGTCCCCTTCCGGGTTGCGGAAAAGGCAGCCCGCACTTGGCCCACCGGGCTGGCTGGCCCGGCGGCGCGCGGCGTAGCTCCGCATCGTTTGCCGAATCGGCTCGGGCTTGTCCTTTCCGCTCATTCGCAACACGGCTCCTATTATGCAAAGACCATCCAGCTCGGGGCAAGAACGATAGGCGAAGGACAACTTCCCCCGCGTAAACGAACGAATCCGGCCCGAGGGATCAATGGCCTCGACCCGCTCCACGCAATCCTCCATCCATGCCCCCATTGAGCCGGCGTTCATGCGGATCGCCCCCCCCACCGTACCGGGAATCCCCTCGAGAAAGGCGAACCCGAGTAAACCATTGGCGGCGGCCCAGCGCGCGAGTCCCGGCAGGCTCAGCCCGGCACCTGCGAGCACGCTCGATCCGTCGGCGGCGATCTCCCTCCGCCCCCAGATTGGCCCCTCGAGGTGAATCACCACCCCGGAGAAGCCCTCGTCGCAGACGAGGAGATTCGAGCCATTGCCGACGATCTCGACCGGGATCGCAAGGAGCCGGGAAGTTCGCAGGATCCAGCGCAGTTCCGCAACCGAGGCTGGTGCAACCCACATCGCGGCCCGGCCTCCGACCCGCAGGGTCGTGTGCGCGGCCAGCGGCTCGTTCTCGCGGATCCTGGCCGACGCCAGAGTGGCGCGGGCCATGGCAGCCAGAGCGCGGATGCGGGACCCTTCCCGTCGCACTGCGGCGAGCGCGGGTGCCCACTCGTTGGCATCCCCGGCTCCCACAAAAGCAAACGTCCCGAGCAAGGGTGGAAAATCATCGATTCGGTCCACCCGTTTCACGCGTGTCCCCCGGGCTGCGAGTCCGTCGCGAATGGCATCGAGCGGATTACCCATCGCCGGATCGGGAGGCTCCCCGGCCCCGTAGATAGAGTGGAGAAAGACCTCATCCAGCCCGGACAAAGCCTCCACAAACTCGTCGACAAAACGGGTTGTCCGGCTGAACCGATGGGGCTGAAAAAAGACCCGCAGCGGTTTTGGCAGTTCCTGCCCATTGAGCCACGTGAGAAAGGCCGAAACCTCCCGGGGGTGGTGGGCATAGTCCTCGACCAGCGCAAACTCCGCCCCCCTGGCGTGGAAGGTCTGCCGCCGCCAGACACCGGGAAAATCCGCGAGCGCACCGGGGGCAGGACTCTGGCCTGTGGCCGCTGCGAACGCAATCCGGGCCGCATTTGCGTTCCGCGCCCGAAAATCCGCAGGTGTATCGTCGTACACCTTCCGCAGGCGGACCTCCGACCAATCCGGCTCCAGCCCGCCAGCGTCGGTTTGCGGGTGGATCACCACCCCAGTCGTGCGCCTGGCCAGCCGCGTCCAGGCCGCCCGCATCGCTGCGGGATCTGCGTATCGATCGGCGTGATCCCAGTCAAAATTCAGGAAAACGGTAATCTCGGGCGAGAATCCCTCAATAGTGCCGTCGCTCTCATCCACCTCGGCGATCAACCACTCGGACCCCCGGTTCCGGGCGGGCAGCGCCTGCCCATCCGGGAGGCCGCCGATCACAAAGTCCGCCGCCCAGTTCTCCCGCTCTGCGAGGTGGGCCAGCAGGGCGGTTGTCGAGGTCTTGCCATGACTGCCAACGATCGCGAGCAAACGCCTTCCCCGGGCGAGCTTTGCCAGCAGTTCCCCCCGCCTGAGGATCTCCAGCCCGCCCGGCCCGCTCTGCCATCGCTGCAGCAGCGGATGCCCGGCCCGGATCGCGCTCGAAACGACCAGAGTCCCCCCGTCCCATAGCTCGGGAGTGAACTCGTGGATCGGCACAGCGGCCTCCTTTAGAAACCGCTCTGCCCGGGGCGTCAGGCCGTCATCCATTCCCTCCACGACCGCTCCCCCCTGCTTCAGGAAAAGGGCCAGGGGCAGCATACCCATTCCCCCTATCCCGAGGAAGAAAAACCTCTCTCCGGTCGGATTCACGCCTGAACCGCCTCCACCGGTGCTTTCTTTCGCCAAAAACGCCACCTGCTCTGCCGCAAACCGATTGCGGCCACCTTCTCAAGGTCCGCCACCAGGTCCGACTTGCGATTGGCCCTTTCGATCAGCAGCAGGTTATCCCGCATCCGGTTGAGGAAATCCGGGTGCCCGTAGAGCGAAAGCACCTCCCCCATCAGGCTGTCGAGATACTTCTGCTCCAGCGCGATACAGCCACCCTGGGCCTCGAAATACCGGGCGTTCTCCAACTGGTGATTATCGGATGCAAACGGATAGGGCACGAGCACCGAGGGGATCACGCAGCGGGTGAGCTCGGCGATCGAACCCGCCCCCGCACGCGAAACGGCCAGATCCGAGGCCGAAAGCACCAGATGCATCGAATCGCAGAACCCCACCGTGTGGAGCCGGCGAACGCGTCCCCGGATATCCACCTTCTCGATGACTCCCTCCACGCCCTTGCCGAGTCCACGCACGCAAAACAGATCCATCCCCTTGCCGAGCAGATCGCGCGAGTGGGTGTCGACCCACTCGTTCAGGGCGGAGGCACCCTGACTCCCCCCGAAGATTGTGAGCAGGAATCCCTCGGCGGGCAGTCCCAGCTTCTCGCGTGCCCAGCGCCGGGGCATCCGGCGAAACTCCCGGCGCACCGGATAGCCGAAATACCGCACCGTACCGATCGAGACCCCGGAGAGCCGAACCCCCGTTGGCAGGTATACCCGCGTGGCAAAGTGCTTCAGCAACCGGACGGCGCGTCCCGCCTTGCGATTCGCCTCGTGGAGGGCGATCGGAATCCCCCGCAGGGAAGCAAACAGGACCACACCGAGCGAGAGGAACCCCCCGAAAGCGAGCACGACATCCGGATTCTCGCGCCGGATCATGCCCGACCCCGCCACCAGCCCGCCAAAAAATCCCGTCAGAAATCGGGCAAACTCGGCTGGCCGCAGCCCAAAGGCCGCCCCCGGTGCCTTCACAAAATCCAGGTGCTCATACCGCCGCACCAGACGCGAATCCACCTCCTTGTTGCTGATGACCAGTGAGCAGCGGTGACCGCAGGAGAGCAACTCCTCGGCCACGGCGATCCCGGGAGCGAGATGCCCGCCTGTGCCGCCACAGATAATGAGAAATTTTTTGCTCATCGATCAATCTCCACCGGACGCCGGATGACGGGAGCCTCCCATTCGCGGAAGGAGCTGAGCAGTAACCCGGACAAAAGGCAAATCACCACCAGGTTCGACCCCCCATAGCTCAAAAAGGGCAACGACATCCCCTTCGTTGGCAAAAGCCCGGTTACTACGCCCATATTGATCATGGCCTGCCCGATAATGAAGAGGAGGGCACCCAGGGCGACGGAAAACTGAAACAGATCCGGTGCCTTGCGAAGCTGCGAGACCACCAGACCCGTGAATCCAGCAAAGAGGAGCACCACGCCACCAGTAGCGATAAAGCCAAGCTCCTCCCCCACCACCGCAAAGATAAAATCGGTATGGGCCTCCGGGAGAAAGCTCAGGTGCTGGCGCCCCCTGCCCGGGCCAGCCCCCTCGATCCCCCCGACGCTGAAACCCAGAATCCCCTGCCAGAGCTGGTACCCTCCCTCGCTCCGATTCCCCTCCAGGTCGAGAAACGAAGTCACCCGATTCAGCCGTTCGGGGTTGTGCAGGATGAATGCGGTAATCGCGAGGGCCGAAACCAATCCGGCTAACAAAAGGGCGCGAAACGGAGTTCCTGCCGCGAGCAGGATCGCTCCGCCCACGGCCAGATAAAGCACCGTCGTACCGAGATCGGGCTCCATAGCGATGAGCAGGGCAAAGGGCACCACGAGGCCGATAGGGATCAAAAACCCGGGGGTCATTCGATCCATTTGCCGACCGTTGCGGTGAACATACCACGCGAGCAGGCAGACAAAACCAATCTTGGCAAACTCCGAGGGCTGAAATCGCATGGGTCCGAGGTCGATCCACCGGCGGGCACCGTTCACCTCGACCCCGATGCCGGGTACAAGGACCAGCAGCAAGAGCAGGAGCGAACCCAAAGTGAGGGGCCAGACGAGATAGCTCATCCGCGCCACACCGAAAAGAAACGCCACTGCGCCAGCGACGATGGCGATCGCCAACCAGACAATCTGCCGCCCAAAGTAGCTTCCGAGCAACGATTCCGACGAGCCGCCGGCACTAAACAGCACCATCAACCCAATCGACGTAAGCGACAGCGCGCAGAGAATGAGGAGCCAGCCGCGGATGGGAAAACTACCCAGACTGATTCCTCCCCTGCCCTGTCTTTGTTCGCCCTCATTCACCGATTCAAAAGGGGTGGCCGGTCAATCGTGCGACCGGGGTCAATTCTCACCGGATTCACGACGCTCGACCGGGACTTCTTCGACGTCCTCGAAATCCTCAAAGATCTCCGCTCCAAAACCATCATCGTCGTCGAGTTCCTCGGGTTCCACCAGACTCGGTTCCCTCTCCGGGACGATCTCAGGTGCTGCCGGGACAATCTCAGGTGCCGTGGGGCCGACCGAGGGAGCGGAAATCTCCTCGTCCTCTTCTCCAGTTAGATTAAAGTCGTTCATCGGATCCGAGGCGGGGGCCGGGAGCAGCCTATTGGCCCCATCCCCTGCAGCGGGAAGCTTCGACGTTGCGGAGGCGGGCTTCACCTTGAGCTCGGTGCCAGCCCGCAGCCGCCGGGGATCACTGATATTATTGGCGGCCAGGAGTTCCGTAACACTCATCCCATAGCGGTATGCGATACCCGAGACAGTTTCTCCGCTTTGCACAGTATGCATGGCGGTGTAGTCCGACGGATCCACGTCGACACTCACCGATTCCTCCTCGACGATCTCGATCTCGCCCGGCACGATCAGGCGCTGCCCGATCCGAATCCGGTCGCTGCCCATATTGTTCAAATTCTTGATCCGTGAGACCGATGTGCCAGCACGCACCGCAATCTCGGAGAGAGTATCCCCCCGGCGGACTTCATAGATGGTGGTTCCCGGGACGGTTTCCGACTCCACCACCGTTTCCTCCTCGATCATACCCTCGCCATAGTCGGAGGGGACGAGGATTTCCTGGCCAACCCGCAACTGGGAATCGCGCGACATCCCGTTTGCCTCAAGGAGGGCCGCAAAGGACACGTTGTATTCCTTCGAAAGACCCCAGAGGGTATCGCCGCTTTTCACTGTATAGGGTACGTATCCAGAGGTCGGTGACGGCTGGGCGGAGTCCGCGCCGCGGTTGAACCCGTCCTCAAGTCCCGGATTGAAGAGCGGCTCGGAGGGCACAGGTTCAAAATCCGGACCGGTTTGCGGGGTCCCGGCACGTTCGGACGGACGCTGAGGCGTGGAGCGAACCCGAGCCGCACGGCCATCCTGCGACCCGGAGAATCCGCTGTTGAAGGAGGGATCGATTTCCTTCGAACTCACCGGCAGCCCTTGCTCCTGTGCCAGAACTTCACGCGGCACCGTGACGTTCTGCTTCTCCCGGCGGTATTCCGCCCACTGCTCATCAATGGACTGGCATCCGGGCTGGAGGAGGAAGGCACCGACCAGAAGAACGTGGCCGACGATGACGAGACTGAAAACTTTAAAAAACTTCATGAGTGAGGGAATTTATAATTCAACAATGCAATGGGACCTAGCAAACGTTAATTCGGATTTTAGACAGATTCTGCGCGCTTTAAAAGCTCAATTACACATTTTCGGAAAACTTCACCGCGATCGGCGTAGCCGGCGAACTGGTCGAAACTCGCGAACCCCGGACTCAGGAGTACGGTTCCCCCGGGCGCGGACCGGGAAAACGCGGCCTCGACCGCCTCTTTCATGGCCGGATGGACGTCCACGGGCACACCCTCCCGTCGCAGCAAGCGGCCCAGCTCCGGGGCCACGCTCCCGATCAGATCCGCCGAGGCGATCCGGCGGGCCAGCTCGCGCGCAAAATTTTCCGGGTTGCCCCCCTTCGGCAGCCCGCCGCCGATCCAGGCGATCGGAGGCTCGATGGAATCGCAGGCCGCAAGGGTCGCGTGAAAGTTGGTGGCCTTCGAATCGTTGATCCACCGGACTCCCCCCGCACTGCTGATCGTCTCCATACGATGGGGCAGCGGGGAAAACAGGCGTGCGGCCTCTTCCAGCACGGAGGGATCCCGGCCCGCCTCAATCCACCAAGCGCGTGCCAGCCGATAGAGTGCGGAAAGGGGTGGCCGGGCGAAGACCCCTGCCCCTGGCAGATCTCCGACAGACTCCCCGACAGAAATCAGATTATCCGGAATCCCGATCCCAAACGAGACAGCAGCGCGCGCAACCCCTGGCCCGGCGTACACCGGCATACCACTCTCGACCAGACGCCATTTCGCCCGGAAATAATCCTCAAGAGAGGAATGCCAATCGAGGTGGTCTTCGTCGAAATTGGTCCAGATCGCCGCCTCGCCGAACGGCTCGAGCCAGTCGTGCAGCTGGAAGGAACTCACCTCACAAACCGCCCATTCGCACCCGTTTGGCTCGGCGGCGAGTGCCGAAATCGGGTTGCCGATATTTCCACAGGCGCGGGCCTTCTCCCCCGCCTTGTTCAGAGCCTGCTCCAGGAGGCGGGTCAGGGAGGTTTTGCCATTGGTCCCGGTGAGGCAGACGAGTCGCCCCTCCCATGCCGAGGCTCCGATCTCCATTTCCCCGAGGAGGGGTAGACCCGCCTTCGCGGCAGCCTGCCGCCAGGGATGACCGGGTGAAAATCCAGGACTGATTACGCCGAAAGGAAACTCGCCCCGTCGCGGGCGAAAGGACTGCGCCTCTCCAGCCCCCCTCTCATCGAAGAGAACTGGCTTCATCCCGCGCGCTCCGAGGAGACCGCTGGCCGCCTGACCGCTTACCCCGGCCCCAAGCACGGGAATCCGCCGCCCCGCCAAATCCTCTCCGGTGAAGCGATCCAAAGTCCTGCCTGTGCCAAAGGGGTGCATTATCGCAGACGGAGAGAGGCCAGCCCGGCAATGGCGCAGAGCAGGGAGATAATCCAGAAGCGGATGACAACCTTGTTCTCATGCCAGCCCCGCAGTTCGAAGTGATGATGGATCGGAGCCATGAGGAAGATGCGCTTGCGCCGCATTTTATAGGATCCGACCTGAAGTATCACCGAAACGGCCTCGATGACGAAGATGCCTCCGACGATGATAAGGGTCAGCGGTTGGTGGATCAGAAACGCGATAATCCCGACCAGACCGCCGAGGGCAAGAGAGCCCGTGTCCCCCATGAACACATCGGCGGGATGGGCGTTGAACCAAAGAAACCCAAGGCTGGCACCGAGCAGTGCCGCACAGAGGACTGCCAGTTCGCCCGTGCCGGGGAGGAAGCTGATGAGCAGGTAATCGGCGATGATCGCGTTACCGGCGAAGTAGGCCATTAGCCCGAAGGCCAGTGCCGAGGTAACCGTGCAGCCGATCGCCAGTCCGTCGATCCCATCGGTGAGATTGATGGCGTTGCTCGATCCGGCGAGGATGAGAAAGAGAAAGGGAAACAAGGCCCAGATCGGTAGCGAGGCGATCAAAACGTCTTTGTGAAACGGGACCCAGAGGGCGCGCACACTCTCGGTGGTGGTCGGGTGGAGCAACAGTATCGTCAGAGCCACGGCGACAATGCCCGCCTGCCCGAGGAGTTTCCATTTGCCGTTGAGTCCGTCGCTGTTCTTACGGCTGACCTTGCGGTAGTCGTCCCAGAATCCGATGGCCGTGAGTCCGGCGTAGACCAGCCAGGCCACCACGATGTAGACGTTGGGGACCGCAAAGAGGAAGACCGTGACAGAAATGGCCACGAAAAGGATCAACCCGCCCATGGTCGGCGTCTCCTTCTTGCCCTGGTGCAGCACCGCCAGCTGCCCGACCACTTCGGCGCTGCGCCCGGCCTCCCGCATTCGCAAGTTCTGCAGGAAGCGAATGATCCGCGGCCCGATCAGAAGGGCCACGACGAACGAAAACAGCCCGGCCATCACCGCCCGCACGGTGATAAAGCCAAAGAGTCGAAAGGGACCCCACAAGGACTCGAGATGTTCAAGATAGGTTAGCATTCAGCACCCTCAAGCAGAACCCCCGATCGAATCGAGAATTTTTTCCAAACGATATTTGCGGGACCCCTTCAGGAAGATCACACCCTCCGTCCCGGCGATGTCTTCCAGGGCTTCCTCTACCTCGGCGCAGAAGGTCACAGGATGCCCCTCGCCCACTTTTTGCCGGAGGGTCGAGAGCATTTCACCCGACATCCCGCCGATCAGAAAAACCCGGTCGCCCGCCAATACGGGTAACCCCGCCGCCAGCTTGCGGTGCCATGCCGCACTGTCCCGGCCCAACTCTTCCATCCCGCCAATAACCCAGATCCGGGGAGCCTCGGGAAACCTTCGGTGAAAGTAGCTCGCGGCGTCCGCAAATGAGGCTGGATTCGCGTTGTAGTGGTCGGCGTATACAACCCGCCCCCCGACCTCGATTACCTCTCCGCGCCGAGCCGTGGGACGCCAGTGCGCCAGGCGTTCCCGGATCAACTCCTCCGCAACCCCTTCGCTCTGGGCGACCATGATCGCCAGGCAGGTGTTCTCGATCATCCCCGGCGTGATCTCCGGTGCCTGGAAAACGAACAGATCCCCGCCGCCGTGTAACCGTACCCGGCAGCCTCGCCCGGCACCGGTGGGTTCGAGTCCATAGGTCCACAGCCGGGCACCGCCGCGCGGGCAAAAGTCGGCCCGCGAGCGCGGGAGGAGCCAGTTCGCCCCCGGGAAATCCGCCCCGGTAAAGGCTTCGTAATCCGCACAAGCCGGCCCGAGAAATACCTTCTCGGAAGCATGGCGGGGAAGCACCGATTTCTCGCGGGCCACTCCCTCGATCGAACCCAGCATTTCGAGGTGGGCCGGCCCGATCGTCGTCACGACCGCGACTTCCGGCTCCAGCAGGGAAGCGAGCAACTCCATCTCGCCCCCCTCACTGATCCCGGCTTCGAGCACCGCCCGCCGATGAGGAGGCCGCAGCAGTAGCTCGCTCAGGGGCACGCCAATAAAGTTGTTCTGATTGTGCGGGGTGACCAGGGTATCCTTCCGGCCCAGCAAGAGGCCGAGCATTTCCTTGGTCGAGGTTTTGCCACAGCTGCCGGTCACACCGATCACCCGCCCGCCCCAGTGCCTGCGCCAGGCAGCTCCCAGAGCCTGCAAGGCCCGCAGGGGATCCCCGACCACGATCTGCGGCAGCGACAGATTTGCCCTCGGAACCGCAACGATCGCCGCCGCGGCTCCCTTTTCCTCCGCCGCCCCCAGGAAATCATGCCCGTCGCGCCGGGCGGTTCGCAGGGCCACAAAGATTTCGCCTGGCGCGAGCGTTCTGGAATCGATCGAGAACCCGCTCCCTCCGCCAAAGGTCTCCGGGTGGACCCAATCCGGACGCAGGACCTCATCCATAAACGGGCGCAGAAAAACCCGCTCGTCCTCCCCGATGACTGCCTCTGTTTCCGCCATAATTGGATTCTCCGCTCAGGCCCCCGGTTTGAGTAGCTTGACGTCAATGAGTTCCCGAGCGACCTGCCGATCGTCGAAGGGTACAATCGTATCGCCAAACTCCATAAAGGGTTCGTGGCCCTTGCCCGCGATGAGCACGGTGTCTTCCGGCCCCGCCGCATCAAAGGCAAGACTGATCGCCCGCCGCCGATCCTCGACAAACTCGACCCGGTCCCGCTTCGAGACACCCTTTTGCATGTCGTCGAAAATCTGGTCGAGTGACTCCGAACGCGGATTGTCAGCCGTGACCCAGCAGAAATCCGCAAAGGTCTGGCCAACGTGCATCATCAGCGGACGCTTTCCGCGGTCCCGGTCGCCCCCGCAGCCGAAGACAAGATGCACCTTGCCGGGCGTGATTTCCCGCAGCACTTCGAGCGTCGACCGCAGGGCATCGTCCGTGTGAGCGTAGTCAACGAACACCTCGTACGGCTGCCCCTCGACAATCCGCTCCAGGCGTCCCGGCACTCCCTTGAACTTTTTCAGCACCGTCGACAGCTTTTTCAAGTTGCAGCCCGCTTCCCCTGCAATGGCCAGGGCGGCCAGCAGGTTGGACAGGTTGAACCGTCCGGCCAGCTCTGCCTTGAGTGACAATTCCTCGCGCGGAGTGACCAGCCGGAAGGCGACGCCCGCCCGGGAGAACTTGACGTCCTCCGCCCGGTAATCCGCCTCCGCGTGGGTCCCAAAGGTAAGACAACCGCCCATTCCCGCCAGCTCTCCGGCCAGCCGTTGACCGTAGGGATCATCCAGATTCACGATCGCCCGGCGCGGGGTGCTGCCGATCCCCCCGTCGAACAAACGGCGCTTCACCCGGTAGTACGCCTCCATGCTCTCGTGATAATCGAGATGGTCCTGGGTGAGGTTCAGAAAGACCGCCAGGTCGAAACTCATCCCCTGCACACGACACTGGTCAATCCCGTGAGAACTGACCTCCATGACCGCCGATTCGCAGCCCGCGTTGATCATCTGGCGCATGAGCGAGAAGGTGTCGACCGACTCGGGCGTCGTCTTGTAGGAGGGCACCGTTCGCCCCCCCAGGTCGTAGTGAATCGTACCAATCAGTCCGGCCTTTCCATCCTCCGCTGCCAGGAATTCCCGGGCCAGCCAGGAGACCGTCGTCTTCCCGTTGGTCCCGGTAATGCCGATCGTCCGCAGGCGCCGGTCCGGCCATTCATAGAAATTGCCCGCCATGGCCGCAAGTGCTCTCGGCACCGATTCCACCTGCAGGAAAACCACCCCGGAGTGCATCCCGGGGGGATCCTCGGAGACCACCCCGGCCGCCCCCCGGTCAATCGCCTCCTCCACGAAGAGACGCCCGTCGGTGCGCAGGCCCTTGCGCGCAAAGAAAAGACTCCCGGGGATGACCCGGCGGCTGTCCGTTATGATTGAGCGCACTTCCTGATCCAGAGAACCCTTGTGTACGAGGATCTCCACCCCAGCGAGGAGGTCGCGGATGCGCTGCCCTGCAGGCTGGTTCGGGGTGCCCCCACTGCCGCGGGGAACGACCGTCGGAGACCAGAAACGGTTTTCGATCAAAGTGCTGATTTGGATGTCGGGAAGTCTCATTGTGCATTCTCGCTGGTAGCGATCAGGGAGTTTCCGATGATGCCCTCCGGGAGGATCTGAAGATGATGCGAGGCATTTTCGGCCAGGCGGCGGAACGCGGGAGCCGCCACGACCCCGCCGTAACCGACGCCTTCGACCTCGGGATCCTCGACAACGACCGTGATGACCACCTTAGGATCATCGGCAGGCAGGAAACCGCTGAAGGAGGCCACGTGGTGACGATTTGAATACCGCCCATCAATGATCATCTGAGTCGTCCCGGTCTTGCCCGCTACCCGAAAGCCATCCAGGAAGGCCCGGCGAGCCGTCCCCTCCGGGCTGACGGCCTGCATCAGAAAATCAGCCATGGTCGCAGCCACCTCCTCGGAGACGACCCGTTTCTCCCCGCCGGAGTCAAATTCCAGTACCGTCTCGCCCTCGGCATCGAAAACCCGGCGCACCAAACGCAACGGACGCCGGATCCCTCCCGCCGCGATCGTCGACATCGCCGCGTGAACTTGTACGGGAGTCGCCGATACCGCGTGCCCCATGGGCATACGCGAGATGGTCAGCCCATCCCATGCCTTTACCGGATGGAGTATGCCCGGCGACTCGGCACCCAGCCGCACACCAGTGCGCTCGCCAAATCCAAAAGCACGGGCGTACTCATACATTCTCCGATCACCAAGAGTCATCCCCAGTTGAGCCGCCCCCCGATTGCTCGACTTGACCACAATCTCCCGTACCGACAACTCTTCGTAGGCATGATGATCCGAGGGCAGCCGGACCGTCCGCCCATTGTACTCGACCCGCGAAAGACCGCAGTCGAAGAGCGTATCCGGTTCGACGAGGTTCTCGTTTAACGCCCCGGCGGCGGCCACAATCTTGAAGGTGGAACCCGGCTCGTATACGGTGGTAAGGGCGCGGTTCATCCACACGGATTTTTCCGAATCCCCATGGGAGTTCGGATCAAAGGTCGGCCGGTTGGCCAGGGCGAGAATTTCCCCAGAGGCCGGATCCGAGACGATGATCGATGCCGATTTCGGCTGGTATTGCTCGAGAATTCGATCGAGTTCGGCCTCCACTTTGGCCTGCAAGAACAGATCGATCGAGATCTCCACCCCGAGGCCAGGCTGCGGATCCACTTCGCGCCAACGGAATTGAGCGAGTTCGCGACGACGCCCGTCTTTCTCGGACTCCCGCCAGCCGTCCTGCCCCTGCAGATAGAAGTCCATGGCCTGCTCGACACCATAATATCCCTTGTTGTCATCGGCCACGAAACCGATCAGGTGGGCGGCCATGACACCCGCCGGATAGACCCGCTGGTTCTTGTAGCTGCCGTAAACTCCGCGAATTCCCAACGCCCGGATTCGCTCGTAGTCCTCCGGGTAAACCGCCTCCGACAGCTTGACCCACTGGACCGGGCGGACCTCTCCCGTGACCGGATTGCGGCGTTCGCGCCGCTCAAAAGCCTCCTGAATCTTCGCCGGCGATTGGCCGAGAATCTCCGCCAGCTCGTCGATTTTTCCAAAATCCTCCCGCACGAGCGACTGAGGGTCGACCCCCAACTCGATCACGGTCTGGGTCGAGGCGAGAAGATTCCCCGAACGGTCGACAATCGGCCCCCGGGCCGCCACCAGCCGATCAAAGCGATCCCGGCTCTTCTCCGCAAACTGTGCGTAGTACTCGCGGTCCAGCACCTGCAGGTGCAGCAGCCGGGCAAATACGCCCGCAAACCCGAGAAAGATTGCGGCTACGATCAGTCCATAGCGAAAGGCTCCTATGAATGGTGGAAGCACGGCGGCGAATCCCTCATTGGGCGTTGAATGCTACCTCCATGGGACGCCCGTAGGGAACGAGGCGAACCACCCGGTTCCCGTCGGCATCGTAAGCACGCTCGACCTGCACGATCTGCTTCCAGTCGGGTTGCCGCAGGTCGTTGCCAGCCCGGCGAATCAATTCATCCGGACGGTGGGCCTCCGCCAGGCGGGCACCCAGGTATCGGTTCTTCCGCTCGAGGTCACGAAGAGTCCTCTCGTGCTGCTCGATTAAATCGGCCGTGCGGCTGATCTGGCGCTGAATCCAGACCTGCGAGAGGCCCCCGAAGAGAGAGACCGCGAGAAAGATTCCCAGCAGAAACAGATTCAAAGGGGGTAGATAGGACTGTGGAGAATTTTTCATGATGCCGCGTTTTTGATGAGAACTCGCAGCAGCGAGGACCGGCTGCGGGGGTTGTCCCGGATCTCGGCCTCGCTGGGCCGGAGCGGTCGGGTGAAAGGAAGGCGCGCTTCGACCACACGTTCCTCCTGGGGGCGGGAGTCGTTGCTCCCTTCGGGACGCCCGGCCCGGGCGCGGAAAAATCGCTTGACGATCCGGTCTTCGAGCGAGTGAAAGCTGATCACCGCCATGCGCCCCCCCGGTGCCAGCTTCGCAAACCCGACCGGCAGGGCGCGGCGCACGGCATCCAGCTCCCGGTTGACCGCAATCCGGATTCCCTGAAAACTGCGGGTGGCCGGGTGCAAACGGCCCCGGGCCGCTGCCGCCGGAACCGCACCCCGGATGAGTTCCGCCACCGATGCGGTTCGGCTCAACTCCCCGGTGCCACGCGCGTCCATCAACGCCCGGACGATCCGACGCCAGAATTTTTCCTCCCCAAGGTCACGAATGGCCTCGACCAGCGATTCCTCCGATGCCGATTCCAGAAACTCCGAGGCCGGTACGCCGCGAGTCGGATCCATCCGCATGTCAAGCGGGGCATCCGCACGGAACGAAAATCCCCGCTTTCCTTCATCCAGCTGAAACGAGGAGACTCCGAGATCAAAAAGAATTCCGTCAAAGTCCGACTCCTCTACCGCCTCCAGATCCCCGAAGTTCATCCAGTGAAACCGGAAGCGACCCGAGAAATCCGCCGCGAACCGCTTCGCCCGCTCCGCCGCCGCCGGGTCCCGGTCGAGAGCCGTCAGCCGATTGGCAGGATTCGCCCCCAGGATCGCCCGCGCATGACCCCCCCCGCCAAAGGTGGCATCCAGAAAATGACCACCCCGATCCGCGCCCAATCCCGCAACGCATTCGCGCACAAGCACCGGCTCATGCCCAGCGTGCCGCAATGCCTGTTCGTTCGCCTCAGACATGGATCTGCTTGAGTATGCGGTTCATAAGATCCGGATCGTTGAGGTCCGCACTTTCGTACCTCTCCGCCGAGTGAATGCTGAAATAGCTGAAGTTGCCCACCAGAATCGCCTTCTTCTCCATCCCCGCATGTGCCAACAGCTTTTCGTTTAAATTGATGCGCCCCTGCTTGTCGCAGCCAAACGAATGCGCCATCGAACCAAGTTGCGTGACCAACCTCTGCCCCTCGGCATCCCCCAGGCTGATCTTGGAGACCTGCTCCTCAAAACGGTCGATCATCTTCGGAGGATAAACCGTGATGAATCCCCCCGGATTCGGCAGCGCCAGATACACCTCGGCCTCGTCCCCCTGAAACCGCCATTTCGACGGAATCGTCAGACGACCCTTCGCATCGACAGAGTGTGTAAACTCCCCGACGTAAAAAGCTCTTTCTGCCGCAACCATCTATTTTCCAAAGGACTCCATTCAAAACCGATTTCCCCCATTTCGCCCCACTTCGCCCCACTTGTCAACACTTCTCCACCAAAATAACCAGCCCTTCGTGGATCCTTATGCGCGTTCCAAATGGTCTCCCCCTACCAAATCCCCCTCCTGTCGCGAAGCGATAGGAAGGGGGGGGCCGGGCGACAGCCGGTGGGGTGGTCTCTCCCCTCCCCCGTAGCGGAAGCGGGAACCGCTTTCGACCTCCCCCCTCCCAAAAAATTTGTTCGATGTTCAATGTTGGACGTTCAATGTTCAACGTTCGCCATCTCGATCCCGATTACGATTACGATTACGATTTCGACTCCCCTCCCCCGTAGCGGAAGCGGGAACCGCTTTCGACCTCCCCCCTCCCCCCAAAAAGTTCCCCTCCTGTCGCGAAGCGATAGCAGGGGGGGCCGGGCGACAGCCGGTGGGGTGGTCTCTTCTGCGATTTAACGTTCAACGTTGGACGTTCAATGTTCAACGTTCGCCATCCAAATTCCGATTACGAT
>CAZWFJ010000049.1:0-12842 GCA_964633135.1 uncultured Puniceicoccaceae bacterium
GGTGGAGGAATCCAGCAAAGCCGGGCGGCTCGACATGGCGGTGCGTTTCAAGGGGCGGGTGTTGGTGTTCGAATTCAAGATGGTCGAGGGCGGAGCGACGCCCGGCGGCAACAGTGCGCTCGCCCAGATTCATGAGCGCGGTTACGCGGAAAAGTATCGCACGGCAGGCGTGCCGGTGGACTGCATCGGCATCGAGTTCAGCCGCCGGGAGCGGACGGTGGTGGCTTGGGATTTTGTTGGTGATTAGTGAGCGGGATGCTTCTACGCCGAAAATCTCCATTTGCATCGAAGCCTCTTCGATGATTCCGCAGGCAAACTTCGGGACACGCATAGATTCCCCCAAGAAATCTCTTGACGGACGGCAGAATGTGGAAGCTTACGGAGGGCTTTTCCAACGGATAGCCGGCTCGCTGGCGGACCTGCGCGACTACGCGCTGGCCAAGGGGCAGCGGTGGTTCTGCGGACGGAGCGGAAGGAGTCGGCTCTTCCCTGAAGAAGCCGGGGCGAAATGTTCTTGAGAGAATGAAAAAATCAGGAATGCACTCCGTGAATTATGGGTGTCCTATCATTTTTTTATTCTGTTTTTTTCTAGCGATCTTTCCGGGTCGCCGCCACTTTGATCGGTAGTGGTTCGCTTCTTCTTCAAACGGCTTCTGATCGCCATCCCAGTCCTTTTTGCGGTGGCAAGCCTGACCTTTTTCCTGGTGCGCGCGGCACCGGGAGATCCGTTCTCGGACGAGAAGAAGATTCCGGAGGCCAGTCGGGAGGAAATCAAAGCCTTCTATGGGCTGGATTTGCCGGTTTGGCAGCAATACCTGCGATTTCTCGGCAATCTCGCCCGACTCGATCCGGGATATTCGTATTCGCACCCCGGCTACTCCGTTGCAGAAATCATAGCCGGCCATTTTCCGGTCACCCTGGCCTACGCCGTGCCCGGGTTCCTGCTCGCATTGGCCATCGGCATTCCGCTTGGTTCGATTGCGGCGATCCGGCATGGCCGGTTTGGAGACTGGGTCGCATCGGGTTTTGCCATGGTGGGAATCTGCCTGCCGACCTTTGTGATCGGGCCTCTTCTCGCGCTATTGTTTGGAGGGGTATTCGGGATTCTGCCCCCGGTTGGGTGGATGAGTGCCGCCCGTTTTTCGACTGCTTTTCCGGCGTGGAGCTACTTGATTCTGCCCGCCCTCACTCTGGCCATCCTTTACGCGGCATTTGTGACCCGACTCTCCCGGTCCGGGCTGATCGAAACCCTGCGCAGCGACTTTGTCCGTACTGCGCGGGCCAAGGGGCTGTCCTCGCGCCGGATTCTCTGGCGCCACGCTCTGCCAGTCAGTCTGTTGCCGGTAATCAACTTTCTCGGCCCGGCCTTGGCAGGAATGCTGACGGGTTCGTTTGTGATCGAAACCCTTTTCAACATCCCCGGACTGGGCCAATTCTTCATTGAGGCGGCTATCAACCGTGACTATCCATTGCTTCTTGGGCTAGTGGTTTTTTACGCAGCCCTGATTCTTGTGCTGAATCTGGCGGTCGACCTGTTGCAAGCAGCACTGAACCCTCGCATCCGGGAGGACCTCGGTTCATGAAAGCGGATTTATCCCCCACCGCCCCCGTTCGTCTCGAGCGGCGCGTATTCCGAAACCCTGCGGCAGTCACTTCGCTGGCGATTTTCCTGCTGATCACGGCTGCCTGCTGGTTGGTGCCCACCTTTGGGACACACGACCCGAACCAGACCCGGATCTCGCTTGGAGCCACCGCTCCGCTCGCCGAGATCTACGAGCTTACCCCGTTGGGGGCGGGGGGAGAAACCCGCCTCATTGACCGGAAAAGGGCACAGCGGCTGATTGAGAACGGAAAGCGTGTGCTCCCCTCAGCACCGCCACTCACTCTTTCCGATGGCCAGGAATTGGCTTGGGTCGAAATCCCTCCGATCATTCGCGCTGTCGACGGCAACCCGATCCGTCCGGTTTGGATTGACCCTTCGTCGGTCGAGGCATTTTTCAGCCAGATCGGACCCGCCCTCAAGTACGGCCCGGCCGCCCTTCCCGGGCCGCCCTCGCAATTCACCAGCGCCTACGAGCTGCGAAAGGTACCCCTGCGGTTTCTGGCGGGCACCGACGAGCTTGGCCGCGATCTTTTTACCCGAACTTTGGTGGGCGGGCGACTCTCGATCGCAGTCGGGATCGCCGCGACTCTGGTCTCGGTGACCATCGGCATTCTCTACGGGGGGATCGCGGGATACGCCGGAGGCCGGGTCGACTCCCTGATGATGAGGATTGTCGACATCCTCTACGCACTGCCATTCCTCATATTCGTCATCCTTCTGATGGTGGTTTTCCCGCGCTCGCTGCTCCTGCTATTTCTGGCCATTGGTGCCGTGGAGTGGCTGACGACGGCCCGCATCGTCCGGGGAGAAGTTCTCTCGCTCAAGAAATTGCCATTTGTAGAGGCCGCCCGGTGCCTCGGATTGAGTCATGGGCGCATCCTCGGGCGACACATCCTGCCCAACACCCTCCCGCCGGTCATTGTGTACGCGACTCTCACCGTGCCAACCGTTATCCTGCTCGAGTCAGTCCTGAGCTTCCTGGGCCTCGGAGTTCAACCCCCCGCCAGCTCTTGGGGAGTCCTGCTCAAAGAAGGAGCCGAGCGCATGCAAATGTATCCGTGGATGTTAATTGTTCCGGCTGCGTTCTTTGCAGCCACTCTCCTGAGCCTGAATTTTCTGGGCGACAGTCTCCGCGATTCGCTGGACCCCAAATCGAGGCGCTGAGATGACTTCTGGACTGGAAGGTAACGGCAGAGAAGGTTCGAATACCAGGCGGTCTCCGTCCGTGGATACGGCTTTGGGATCGGCGTAAGCGGCGAAGGCGATCATGGCGGCGTTGTCTCCGGTGACTCCGGGTTCTGCCACGAGAGCCGGAAGGCCTACTCTCTCTGCGAGTTCTCCGAACCGCTCGCGCAAAGCCTGGTTATTGGCCACCCCGCCCGAGAGTCCGATGCTGCTTACCCGGGGTTCGCCCCGCAGGATCTGGCGAATCTTTCGCACCAAAGCGTCCACCACTGCCTCCTGATACGAGGCACAAAGATCAGCAAAGGATCGGGTGATCTCCTCCGGGGCCATCTTTTCCAGCCGATACCGGAGGCTGGTTTTGAGACCGCTGAAGCTAAAGGCTCGTTCTTTCGGGTCAGAAAATGCGCGTGGAAAACGATAGGCAGTGGCATCCCCACTGCGTGCCGCACGCTCAATCTCCGGTCCGCCGGGGTAGGGGAGTCCGAGCAGCTTGGCTCCCTTGTCGAGAGCCTCCCCCGCGGCATCGTCGCGAGTCTCTGCGAGGATGTGGATGGAGCGATCCTCCTCCAGACGGAAGAGAATGGTGTTTCCCCCGCTCACCAGAAGTCCGACATGGGGAAGCAGCCCGGCTAGGCTTTGATCGAAGTCTTGCGGGTCCCGGGCGTGGATCGGAATAAACGGCGACCAAGCGTGTCCCGCGAGGTGATTCACTCCCACCAGCGGACATCCATGGTAGAGCGAAAAACCTTTGGCTGCTGCGATGCCGATGGCCAGGCAACCCGCCAAGCCGGGACCCCGGGTCACTGCCACTTGGTCAATCCGGCAGAAGTCGATCTGCTCCCGCAGGGTTTCGAAAAGCCGGGGGAATTGGTCCACATGCTCTCGGGCTGCCAGGTCCGGCACCACGCCGCCAAATTCGCGGTGAATACTCAACTGGCTGTGGATCAGGGAGCACTCAACCCCGCTCGCCGGATCAAACAGGGCCAGAGCGGACTCGTCGCAGGAACTTTCGATTCCCAAAATCATGATTTCCCCGCCGGGGAATTCCCGGTGTCTCCGTCCTTGGATCGAAGCATCTCAATCGCCCGCTCAAGGGTTTTGTCGGGAATCGGCGCGAACCCGAACATCTCCTCAAACTCCTCATCCGAGAGTCCAAAGTCGTGGCTCGCCTGAATAGACAGGCGCATAATGTCCTCCTCCTCAACCTCCACAAGCACATCGGGGTCAAGTCCCGAGCCTTCGATCACGTGCCCATCCGGCAGCACGTAGCGGGCTGTGGTCAGGGAGATGCCATCCCCGCCCTGGAACTGGAAGACGGACTGCACGGATCCCTTGCCAAACGAGACCTCACCAATCACCGTCGCCCGGCCCAGCGCCTGCAAGACTCCGGCCATGATCTCGGAAGCGGAGGCACTCAGGCGGTTCTGCAAGATGACTACCGGAAGGTCCTCGGGAACGGCAACCGGTTCCTCAGTGTAAAATTTCTCAATTACTCCCTCCTCGCGCCCCTGCACGGTGAGGTACAAAACCCCCTCGGGAAGGAATAAATCGATATTCGCGCGGGCCGATCCCAGAAGTCCGCCAGGATTGTTGCGCAGATCAATGATCAGACTGTCCATTCCTTCGGCCAGGAGGGTTTGGATGGCCTGTTCCAGTTCATCCGGTGTCCTCTGCCCGAAGACGCCCAACGACAGGTAGCCGATATTTCCCGGCAGCATGCGGAGGTCCCGAACGCTCTCGAAGGAGAGTTGCCTCCGCTCTACCCTTTTGCGGATCACTTCCTCGGCTCCGGTTCGCCTCACACCCAGCTCAACGGAGGTGCCCGGCTCGCCGCGGAGCCGATCCACGATCGATCGGATACCGGAATCCTCCATGTCCTCACCGTCGACTTCCACGATCCGGTCTCCCGGCAGTATTCCCGCCTCCCGCGCGCCTCCGTCGGGGTTTAGATCCATAATGATCACGCGGTCTCCATCCAGCTCCCGGACCTCCGCACCGATTCCTCCGTATGATTGGCGCGTGGGGATGTCGAAATCCTCAAACTCCGCGCCCGAGAGATAGGTGGAATACGAATCAAGACCCCCGATCAGGCCGTGAAGAGCATTATCTCCCAACTGGTCGAAATTCGAACTTTCCCCGCTCACAAAGGAATCCTCGGCAAGAAGCATGACGTAGCCCACCTTCCCCAGATTCCGCCAAAAGGAAGGGGAGAAAACCCCCTCCAGAAACGGCGCTCGCAGGTAAAGAAAAATGCCCTGCCCGATCACGAAGAGCAGGAGAAAGAGAATGATGATATGTCGGAAACGCACTGGCTTTGAAAAAGAGAAAACAAAAGGAAAGGGGAGGAGGCAAGATGACAACCCGACCAATGAAAAAAGAAACCGGTACCTGATTCCGTACGACAGGGAAGGCAACCCACTGTGGTCAATGGCACCCGACTACGCTTTGATACGAAATTGATTTTGTTACAAGATCCTACCCTGGGAATTCGGTTCGAAAATCACCCAACCCCAACCGGGGTTGCATTTGCGGTGGTCCGTCTTCATCGGTGAGCGTCCAGATTTTTGCGGAGGGTTCTCGAGCGTCGCGGCAGGAAAAACAGGCAGGCGGCGCACACCAGGGTGGCCTCGATGATAAAGAAGGCGTATTCCTCAAAGGGAATGTGGCCGAGCCAGGTTCGGCTTTCGGCCTGGGAGGCGAAGGGATAGCCCAGGGAGACTCCCTCGCCGAATCCCCAGATGCCGAGATAGACCGCATAGTTGTCCCAGGGAGTGGTGAAGGTGAATACTATGGAGCAGAGGATCGCCCAGCAGGCGAGGTGTGAACGCCGGATTCGCCTGCGGCCCAGAAAGATCAACAGCGCGAGCAGGGGCAAAGTGAAGAGGAGATGGTATTGCCAGTAAGTCATGTCAGCCTCCGCGAAGAAGAATGGATCGAACGAAAAGACAACCGGGAAGCTTGCGAATTTTGAAGAGGATTCTTCGTTTTTGAAGGCCCAGCTCCTGGCGGATGACGGGGTTTGGTGCGAGGATGATCAAGGTGCCGTCGCGCTCGATGCGGCCGGGAGTGCAGCGCTTCGCACAGGTTGCACCCACTAGTTGGCTCCAGTTTTCAAGGATGGTCTGCTCCGGGGTTGACTCGCTGGTTACGCGAAGGCTGTCGAGGATACGATCCATTGAGGAAGCGAGATCCCTTGGGCTGCGTGTCTTGCGGATCGGGTTCCGGGGGCGATCGCGAAACCGATCGATGACGGCAAGATCCTCGGCGGAGAGGGCACGAAAGCTTCTGGGTCCTGGTTTTCCCATCGATCGCGATCAATCCAGGCCCCCGACCACGCCGGCCATGTTGAAGATCGGAAGAAACATGGCCATGACGATGGTTCCAATGATCCCGCCCAGAAAGACGATGATCAACGGCTCCATCAGATCCGTCAGGGACGCGACCGTGTTCTCGATCTCGACGTCGTAGAAATCCGAGACTTTCATGAGCATCCCGTCCACGTTTCCGGTTTCCTCGCCGGCTTTGGCCATGTGTTTCACCATGGAGGGAAAGTAAGGGTCCGACCCAAGGATGTCCGAGATCTGCGCCCCTTCGCTGACTGCCCGTTGAATGCGGACAATCGAGGCTTCGATAAAGGTATTGTCACTGGCGGATGAGGTGATGTCGAGACTCTGGAGGATCGGCACCCCGCTCCGCATCAGGATGGAATAGGTGCGACAAAAGCGGGAGAGGGCGATTTTTCGCGAGAGTCCCCCCATGATCGGCACCTTGCTGACGACAATATCGCGAAACCGCCGTCCCCTGGGCGTTTTGATGAATTTCTTGAGGCCGATAAACGCGAAGAAGACTCCGCCCAGAATCGCGAAGATCCAGGTTTTGAGAAAATCGGAAGCCATGATCAGTGCTCGCGTCAGAAGCGGAAGCTCCCGTCCGAAGCTTTGGAACATCTCGGCGAAGACCGGGATGACCATGATCAGCAACACGTTGACCAGGGCGATCGCGATCAGGATGACGGACACCGGGTAGGTCATCGCGCTCTTAACCTTTTTCTGCAGGCGCACGGAGTCGTCGAAATAAGCGGCGGTCTTCTTCAAGATCTCGGCAAGATTGCCGCTGGCCTCCCCGGCTTCGGCCATGGAGAGAAAGAGATTCGGGAACGCATTTGGAAACTTGCGGCAGGCATCAGAAAAAGCGGTTCCGCCCGAGACATCGCTCCGCACCTCGCGGATGGCGACCTTAAAGTAGGCGTTCTCCGTCTGCTCATAGAGGGCTTCCATCGCAGTCACCAGCGGCAGGCCCGCCTCAAGCATCGAGGCCAGCTGCTCCGTGAACATGGCGAGATCGCCCAGGGGGATTTTCTTCTTTCGGGCCTTCTTCTCAATTGCCTTTTGCTTGGCGAGTCGCTGGTTTTCCCAGAAGGAGGGTTTTGTTCTGCCGGAAGTCGAAGAAAGGGTAGCCATTAAGTTGCGGACGTTGTGGATTCTAACGGAAGGATGCGAGAAATGTAACATTTCCGTCCGAATTGGCAAGTGGTTCCTGTCGGGAAATCGTCGCAGGGGAGGCGAGCGAATGTGCGGCTGGGCCGCAAGCCGTTTCCGCTTCCGCTACAGGGGGGCATCCGAACGTCGAACTTTCGCAAAAAATCCTCTGGCCCCCGGCGGAGTCGCTTCGCAGGATCGGACTTATGGCGATTCGTGAAATGAATATTCTGGTGATCAACTGCGGAAGCTCCTCGGTGAAGTATAAGCTGATCTCGATGCCGCAGCGAGAGGTGCGCGCCAGCGGCGTCACCGAGCGGATCGGGGAGGAGTCGCCCGGATTGCGCCAGCGTACACCGCGTGGGGAGATCAGGGCTGAGGTGACTGCGCCCGATCACGGGGGGGCACTGCGGGCCATTCTCGGCTCTCTTACCGATCCGGAAAAGGGCGCTCTGGCGGATCTGGCCGAAATTGACGCGTTCGGGCACCGCGTGGTTCACGGAGGCGAGAAATACTCGGATAGTGTTCGTGTCGACGATGAGGTGCTGGAGGGCATTCGGAGCTGCAGTGAGTTGGCACCTCTCCATAATCCGCCCAACCTGGTGGGAATCGAGGCCGCGCGTGCGGTGGCACCGGATCGTCCGCAGATCGCTTGTTTCGATACCGCATTCCACCAGAGCATCCCTCCCCACGCTTACCGCTATGCCTTGCCGGAGAGACTTTACACGGAGGGGCGGATCCGGCGATACGGGTTTCACGGGACATCGCACCGCTATGTGGCCAGACGGGCGGCGGAGATTACCGGCAAAGAACCCGGCTCCAGCAGCTGGATTACTTGTCACCTCGGCAACGGTTGCTCCATGTCTGCGATCGCGGATGGGCGTTGCCTCGACACTTCCATGGGCTTGACCCCGCTTGAAGGCCTTGTGATGGGGACCCGCAGCGGGGATCTGGATCCGGCCATTCTATTGCACCTGGGGCGGTCCGGCTGGTCTTTCGCGGAACTGGACCGTCTCGTGAACCGGGAGTCAGGACTCCTGGGCTTGTCGGGAATTTCCAACGACATGAGGGAACTCGAGAAGCGCGCCGCCGAGGGTCATGGCGGGGCCAGGCTGGCAATAGATGTATTTTGCTACCGGATACGAAAATATGCAGGCGCCTTCCTGGCAGTCCTGAACGGGTGCGACGGAATCGTCTTTACCGGTGGAATCGGTGAGCACGGGTCGGCGATCCGCGCCAGGACCCTGGAGGGAATGTCGGAACTGGGAGTGAGGATCGACGATGAGCGCAATCAGGAGATCTGTGGCCGGGAGGGGTCGATCCGCCATCCCGATTCGAAGGTGGAAGTCCTGGTGATCCCGACCGATGAGGAGGGCGAGATCGCCCGCGACGCCTATCGCTTGCTCTCCGGTGGACCGGATGATGCGAGCGGGCAGCGATGAGGCCCTCACCCTTCTTTCATCCGCTTGGCAAACTGGGCTACGGAGTGGAAGAGTCCCTGGGCAAAGGAGCCGAGAGTGACCAGAATCAGTTGCAGCTCCCGGTCGGAGAAGAAAATTTTGTCCCCCTCACGGAAGACCTTTCGGTAGTCGGTCAACTTTGGCTGGATGGGCGCGAGTTCCGGGTCGACGATTGATTGCGGATCGACTTCCTTCAGCTCAATGACGAGTTCACCGTTTTCATCGGTTTGGGCCGCCTCGACGACCGTTTTCTGGCGCATAAATCCCTCGGCAATGAACCCCAGCGAAATTAGCGTGTCCTCAAGTTCGCAGCGGATGTCGTAGTCCTTTTCCAGACGGTCGAACTTTTGATCCAGGGAGATTGGGAGAAAAGTCTTCTGTGACCCCTGGGCTTCTTGCTGGATTTTCGGTGGGTCGCCCGCAAAGTCGCGATGAGATTTGGCCAAAGCCAGAAAAAGGTGGGAATTGTTGAGGCAGGTCACAGAGAGATTCATCGCGTCGGCTACGATCTGGCGAATCAGGAGATCCCGGGCGTACGCCTGGGTCTGTTCGAAATTCTGGTGAGCGCGCGAGGCAGGCATGATGTGGACTGCCTTCGAAATCCGGTCGTAGTCGGTCTCCATCACCCTTTCCCTTCCGGCCAGGTTGAATGCCAGCATGTCGAAATGTCGCTGCAGTCCGCCCATGAACTGATTGACGAGATCCTGGAGGTTGATCTGACGAGTCTGGCCGCCATCGGGAGTGGGTTGATTACTCATGCGATTCATCCTTTCCGGGAGATGTGGAAAATGCAAAACCTTTCTAATCCTCGTCTCGTTCTTGCATCTTCTTCCCGGGCGTTATAGCGTTTTCTTCTATGGACACTCAAACACAGACCAAAACACAAGTAGTTGACGCGCTCCGGCAGGTGGTGGCCGACAGTTACGCCCTGATGGGACACACGCACCTCTGCCACTGGAACGTCGAAGGGCCGAATTTCTTCGCCCTGCACAACGCTTTTGAGGAACAATACACGGAACTCTTCACTGCGATCGACGAGATCGCCGAGCGGATCCGCGCCCTCGGGGCGTACTCGCCCGGTGGACTTTCGTCCCTGGCGCGAATGGCTGACTTTCAGGAACTGGAAGAGGATGCCGATTCCAAAAAGATGGTCCAGTGTCTCGTGAACCTGAACGAAATCCTGATCCGCCACGCCGGTGAGGCACGGGATGCCGCTGCCGCTTCCGACGACAAAGAGACTGAGGATATGATGATCGCCAGGATCCAGGTCCACGAGAAAACCTGCTGGATGCTTCGCAGCTTCCTGAAGGCGTAGAGCGAAAGGCCATGCTCCCCGTAGCTTGGTGGGCCGCCAGCGGCCGGACAACCACCTGAAATCGCACACAGCTTCGACCATCGACGAAGTTTCAATGCTCCAAAACGCCAGGCTGGCGGCTCTCCCCGTAGCGGTCGACGAGGGAAAGCAAAGCCTCTCTCGTAGTGGTCGACGTGAGGAGACCCTTTGGGCCTCTTTCGTAGCGGTCGACGTGAGGAGACCCTTTGGGCCGAATGGCAGGTTTAAGGGAGTTTTCGTTTAAGCTCATAATCGTGCTCTTAATCATAATCATAATCCAAGCAACTGATGAGCAATGATTTATGATTTCAAGAATAGAGATTACGATTACGAGTATGATTAAGAGTAAGAGGTCGATCTCGACTTAAACTAGTGCCATTCACCCTTGGGCCTCTTTTGTAGCGGTCGACGTGAGGAGACCCTTGGGCGATCGGAAGAGGTTTAGTCATTGCCGGGGGAGTCTCCTCACGTCGCCTGCTACGCAGGGAGAGTCTCCTCACGTCGCCTGCTACGGTGGGGGAGTCTCCTCACGTCGCCTGCTACGGGGAGAACCCTCCTCAAGGTCGGCGCGCCGGGCGGAAGCCGAAGGTCTCCCGGCCGCCCGCGCTTTCGACGACCCCGGGATCCCCGAAATAGCGGTTCGCCACGCGGCTGCCCTCGGCATTCTCCGCGAAATTGCCCCCGCGGACCACCTTTCCCAGAAGCGACCCTCCTTCTCCGTCTGTCCATGCTTCCGCTTTGGTCGGGCCGGTCGGGTTGTCGAGTTTCGCTGGATCATACGCCCCGTACCAATCGCCGACCCATTCCCAGACGTTTCCGATCATGTCGCGAAGGCCGAAGTCGGTGGCAGGGTAGGATCCGATATCGGTCGTACCCCCTTCAAAGCCACCGTAATTCGCATCGGAGGCTGTAATCGTATTGCCCCACGGGTAGCGCAGGCCAACCGCGCTGCCGCGGGCGGCCCGTTCCCATTCGGCTTCGGTGGGAAGGCGGTAGCCGTCGGCGGAGAAATCGATGCTCCAGTCCTCGAAGTCGATGGCGCGGGTGAGAGAGGGCACCGCGCGGTCGCTGAGAAAATTGCAGTAAGCTTGCGCTCCATACCAGGTGATCCCGACACAAGGTTTGTAGCGATCCTCCGCGGCGAAGACGAGTCGCCCGTCTTGCACCGAGAGATCGGACAGGGAGGGAACGAGGAGAGTCCTTTGCTCCCCGTTCGAATTAGTCACTTCGGTCTCCGTGATTGCAATCAGGTCCCGTTCGGCCGCCCAGTTGAATGTCGACGCCAGTTCGCCATTCGTCACCTCGGTGCGTCCGAGGTAGAACGCATCGACGCTCACCGTTCGCAAGGGGACTTCATCGGACTCGCCCTCTGATTCGTGGAATGCGTTTCCCATCTGGAACTCTCCCGCCGGAACATAGACGAAGCCGGCCGGTGCGTTGATCTGGAGAAGAAGCTCGTCAAATCTTTCGGTCAAGGCTACGGCATCGTCGCTGGTCTTAGCCCGCAGCGCGTAGGGCACCGCCAGAATCCGGGTGCTCGGGCTCGATTCGGTGCCGTCGATCTCCAGGGCCAGGTAGAGCGGGGAGCCGTCCAAGACGTCGGCCACCGTGCCGCCTCCGGTGCCGTTGGCCCCGAAGGCGAAGGCGTACACCCCGTCGGCGACCGATACCGCGCCGATGTCTTCCTCGTAGACCATAGTGCCTCCGGTCGGCGCATCGTAGAGCCGCGCGACGATCGCCACGCTCCCGTCGACCGGGATGCCCCCGCTGTCGGTCAAACGGCCCTGGTAATGGATTTCGGACGGGACGGCGGGGGCGGCCGCCGGAAAGGCGAGGGCGGCCAGGAGGACCGTTGCCGCGAGTCGGGTGAAAGTGGCGTGTGGCTTCATGGCGGGAAGAAATGGGTTCAGGGAATCAGAATTTCGATGCGGAGGAAGGCCCGGCCGGTCACCGGGTCGGGCGTGATCGCCGTTTCGAGGGTGCCGCCGGTGCCGGAGCGGGTTTGGAGGACGGTCCAGTCGACGAGGTCGTCGCTTTCCCAGATCCGGTAGTCGCGCCCCGTGACCGTGTCGAAGCGCAGCACCGGACCGCCGGAGCCGTTCAGGGCCTCCGGGCGGAAGACGGACGTCGCGTCCCGCGGATCGGTGCCCGCCCGGTATTCGAGATCCTCGCTCGTGCCGTCGCTGTCGGCGTCTCCTGCCGGGTCCACGCCGATGGTCCCGAAATGTTCCCGTTCCCACGCATCGGGGAGTCCGTTGCCGTCAGTATCGGCGGTTGGATCGCCGGTGGCCGGATAGAGCACCTCGATCAACCCGGCTCGCAGCCGGACCGCGCCCGCCGCCGTTTCGCCGGGGGCGAAGGGGGCGCCCAGCGAACCATGGTTGCGGAGACTATCCACTTCGGAAACTCCTCCGCCAGCATCCAACCCGCCGTCGGCCCGGACGGGAGCGAAAACACCGGGCAGAAAAAGCGTGATCACTGTAAGCAAGATGAGAAAAGTGCGGAACATGGTAGGAAGGGATAAGTAATGGGGCAGACACGTGACTTTTTCAAGCAAGAAGCGCGTAGCAGGCCGATCCGCGTCTCCTCCTACCCCTTTCCTGACGCCCGAGGGCAAGCGTCCGGCCTTCTTCGCAGCAGATGACGTGAGGAGACCCCCCTTCTTCGTAGTGGTCGACGTGAGGAGACCCTCTTCGGCGGGCGGGAGAGTTTCGCCATTGCCGGGGGGGAGTCTCCTCACGTCGCCTGCTACGAAGAGTCCGAGTTTTTTTACTCTTCGTAGT
>CAZWFJ010000049.1:12942-22893 GCA_964633135.1 uncultured Puniceicoccaceae bacterium
AGTGGTCGACGTGAGGAGACCCTCTTCGGTCGGTCGGGAGAGTTTCGCCATTGCCGAGGGGGGAGTCTCCTCACGTCGCCTGCTACGAGAGGGAGTTTCCAAAATTTTCCACCGCAAAATAGATGATTTGACTTCCTCTGCGCCCGCTGTTGTTCTCAGCGGTTTTTATGAATCTTTTCTCCTATTCGACAGTAACGCCCTTTGAGCAGTTTCTCCTGGGCAAGGACTGGTCTGCCTTTCGCCATGTTCTCATCGTTCGCTCCGGGGACGGGCGTTTTGCCACCTCCCTCCGCTCCGCTTTGCCCGATCCGGCCCGGCTGGTGCTCGCCGACTCCCGCGTGGAGCTGACCCGCGACGAGAAGAACGTTCCCCTCTGCGGCGAATGGGATTTCGATGCCCTGGCTGCCGAGGTGGAGGACCACGGTCCCTTCGACGCCATTCTTTTTCTCCATTTTCACGAATATTGGGAAGGTCGGATCGGCTCGCTGACCCGGCTCCTGGATTTTCTCGATCCGAAGGGGTTGGCCTGGATGCAGTTCGTCAATGGCACCTGTCTGTCGTCTCTGGAGAGCCGCGTGGTGCGCGGAGGCACTCGTGGGAATTCCCTCACCAATCCCCTCCACCGCTTCGGGGGTCTCGACTTTAACTCCGTGGTTGGGTGGGCCAACTCCGCCGGACTGGTCTGTGACGGTCTCTGGGGCGTCCTTCCGCCCGATCTGTTCGAGTGGGCTACGAAAAAAAAGGGCAAGGAGACCAAGATCGAGTTCCTTAAGCGCAAGATCCCGCTCGGTACCGTTCACGATGCGCTCCAGCTCGGTGCTCCCGTCGGCGCACTCTCGCTGCGTGCCCCGCGCGAGGGCGATCCGTCTCCGCTTAAGCCAGCTATTGCTGTTGCCCGGCTGACTGCCTCCGGATTGCAGCAACTGGTCATTCCGCAGCCCGAGGTCGACGTTCGCGAGGCGGAGGCTTTCGAGGCCCGCATCCAGGCCCGCGCCCTCCGTGGCGGCGTGACCCCGCCGGTCGCTCCTCACCGCGTCGAATTTCTCTCCGGCTTTACCGAGGACGATTCGATTCGCAAAGTTCTGCTGGTCGGTGCCGCTCCCTCCGGCGACTGGATGCTTCTGCCCCGGGCCTACGACCGATGGGAATGGACCGGTGTTGATCACGACGACCGCCTTGCGGGGATTTGGAAATCCTCTTTTCCGGAAGCTTCGGAATCGCTCGAGGTGTGGAATCCGCGGGAACGCTTTCCGTTTCCCGACAGCTCCTTCGATCTGGTCCTCAGCCTTGGTTTGTTCAAGCGGATCGCGCCGAACCTCGCCCTGCGCTACTTGCAAGAGATGCTTCGGGTTTGCGGAGGGAAAATCGCCCATCTCGAAGACGCTCTTGGCTCCGAGCGCGATCTGTTCGCCCGCGACAATCCCTTGCCCGTCCTCTACAAGCAGTTCGGTCTCGAGGTGAAGGCCCATCCGATGCTCAAAGGCGGCAAGCCCAGTGGTCTCGCTGCGGTCTTTCTCGCCAAGGGTGAGGCCGAGACCGCCGGGGAACCGTCTTCAGAAGCACTCGGCGGGGAGATCGAGAAATCCCGGGAGATCGAGAGCGGCGACCCCACGTGATCGCCCCCGTCCTGTCGTCCGTTGCCATGAAGGCTCGTCGAATCCGTTTCTTTTCCGTTCTGGGATGTCTTCTCATCGGGCTGGCGAGTGGCTCTGCTGCGCCTGCCGCAGAACCTCCTCCTGCGCAGCGGTCAAATGATGCAGCCGAGGAGTTAGCCCCCGATTCGTCCGCTCTCGACCGGGCGACCGCCGTCGATCTGGCCATCGCGAACAGCCCCGAGGTCCGGGCTGCGCTTCATCGCCTCGGTCGCGCCCAGGGGAACCGATGGACAACCCAATCCCGCGCGCTCCCGCAGTTGACCGCTTCGGGCAGTCTCCAGCACCGATCCGAGGGCCTCATTGACCGGGCACCGCCCACCGACGCTCAGGAAGACGCCATTGAGCGCGCCCTTGAGGTCGGCCAGGATCCACCTCCCACCTCCGAGGTTCCGATCACGCAAGACTCCTACAATACCAAAATCGAGGTGTCCCAGTCCCTTTTCGCCGGCTTCGAGAACTACTACGGCTGGCGCTCCGCCAACCGCCGAGTCGCCGCCGAGCGCTTGATGGCCCTCGATACCGCTCTTTCCGTCGTCCGCAATGTCCAGTCGCTCTTCGATCAGGTACTTCTCTCCCGCCGCGTGGTCGAGCTCCGGGCCGAGCAGGTGGCCCGCGCCCGCGAGTTGCTCGCCATTACCCGCAAGCGCTACGAATCGGGGCGGGTCCGCGAGTATGAGGTTCTCACCGCGCGCTCCCGCCTGGCCCGCTCCGAGGTGGATCTCGGTTCGGCCCGGATGAATCTTCGCCAGGCTTCTTCCCGGCTTCGCCTGACCATCGGCCTCGACGATGAGTCTCCCGGCGAACCCCTCCCGGTCGTCGGCACCCTCGCCGAGGAGAGTTACGCGCCCACTTCCTCCGACGACCCTCTCGCCCGCGACCCGCGTGGCACCGCCCGCTGGACCGCCTTGGCCTCCCTCTCCGAGGCGGCTGATTTCGACCTTTCGGCCACCGAGCTCAAGATCGTCCCCCGGGTCGAGGGCTTCGCCAATTATCAGAGCAATTCCTCCTACTACGATTTTGAATCAAACCTGCACGGCTGGGCCGTCGGGCTGACGGTGCAGTGGAACATCTTTGACGGCATGCGCCAGCGGGGCGAGAGGCGGGTCGCCCTCGCCAACCGCCGCGAGGCCGACGAAAACCTCCGCTCCTTCGCCCTCAACTGGCGCGTCCGTCACGCCGAGGCGCTCGAACGCCTTCGCACCAGTGCGGCCATGCTCGAGGCCGAGCGCGAGGCCGTCGACCTTATGGAAGAATCCCGCCGCCAGATTTTCCGCCTCTTTGAGCTCGGAAACCTTGACCAGGAGCAGGTGCTTCGGGCCGATAACGAACTCGCCGCCGCCCGCTTGCGCCAGATTGAGGCCCTCTACCGCCACAACGACGCCGTCCACGAGCTGCGCTACCTCACCGGTGCCGACGAGGAACGGGTGTCCACCCGGCTCGCTTCGATGGAGGAGGGCCGATGAGCGACGAACCGCAGTCCCCCTCTCTGCCCGATCCGGAGGTCTGGCGCTCCCGCCTCGCCGCCGTCCGCCGCCGTGCTTCCGGGCTGCGCTCCTTTGCCGAGAGCCTCGCCCGTCTGCTTCGCGAGTCCGCCGCCGTGGGCGAGGTCGGGCTCTTCTGGTCCGGCGACGACGACCAGGGTGCCGTCCACGCTGTTCTCGGCACCGCATCCCTCGGCGGGATATCCCGCCTTCAACGGCAGTCCTTTGAGAAGGCCATTCGCGCCGTTTTGACCCAGGGTTCGGCCCTCTACCTCGAACCCGGGCGCAGCAGCGACGGATCTCCTGCGGACGATATTGAAAGCCGCCCCTGGACCGCCGCAGACTTGCCCCTTTATAATAATACGGCTGCCGCCCACGCCTTCTACCCGGTGCGGGTTGGCGGACGGGTCGCCGGTTGCCTCCACGCCGCCCGCCTCTCCCCCGGGAAAAATGCCGCCGCCCGCCTGCGTCCCCTGCTCGAGGCCGCCGCTTCCGAGACCGGGGCGTTCTTCCGCGACCAGTCGCCGGAGAAGGCCTCCCGCCTCGCCGCTTCCCTCGCCTCCCGGGCCAAGCTCCTCGAATCCGTTCTCGGCGAAAACGATCTGGCCGAGTTTGGACTCCAGGTCGTCAACCACATCCAGTCCCTCCTTGGCTGTTCCCGGGTTTGCCTCTTCTCCCCCGCCAATGCCCGCGGCGGGTTGCCGCTCTCCGCCCTGGCCAAGGGACATTCCCGTTTCCGCATCCGGGCCGCCAGCGGCCTCGTCGAAGTGGTCGAGCGCAGTGCGGAGGCCGTCTTTCTCAAGGACCTTGCCCAGGTCCTGCTCAGCGGCGTCGCCCGTCAGGCCGCTGCCGAAAAGAATCCTGCCGCCGCCTCGAAGCCGATCATCGGAATCGCCGGGCGGGAGCCTCCCGAGGAGGGGGCCGAGCGCGATCCACTCCTCACTGGTTACTTTGAGGAAACTGCCTCCGACTGGGTCGCCGCCCTCGCCCTGCGGGGTGACGACGGCCTGATCTTCGGCATGCTCCTCCTCGAGGGGCGCGGTGCTCTTCCCGATGTCCGCGAACTGGCCGAGAACCTTGCCCCGCTCGAACCCCCCCTCGGGCGCAGCCTCGAGCGAGTTCTCGCCGGGCAGGGTCTTCGCGGTGCCCTGGCCACCCGAATTGCCGCCGGTTCCCGCCGCCGCCTGTTCGGCTGGATGCCCCGTTGGGCCGCTCTTCTTCTCCTGGCTGCCCTTATTGGCGGTATTCTGGCCTGGCCAGTCTCTTTCGATGTGCGGGCCGACGCCCGCGTCTTTGCCGACGATTACCGGACTCTCTCCGCCCCCTTCCGCGCCCCGGTCGCCTCCGTTTCCGTCGGTCTGGGCGATCAGGTCGAACCGGGCGAGGTCCTCGCCGCGCTCGACGCATCCCGCCAGGCCTTCCGCCGCCTCGAGCTGGCCGCTCGCCAGGACCGCGAGAACGCCCGCCGCCGCATCGCCCTCGCCGAGGGGCGGGAGGATGAGGCCGTTCTCGCCGAGCTGGAGACTCGCGTCATTGCCAGCGAACTCCAACTCCTCGACCGCCAGATCGCCGAAAGCGTCTTTCGCGCTCCCTACGAGGGAGTGGTCGTCGGTCCCGCCAATCTGCGCCACCGTGTTGGTTCTTATGTAAACGAGGGCGACGCGGTCGTCGAGCTCGCGGGCGAGTCCGGGGTGGAGATGGTCCTCTACTTGCGCGAGCAGGATCTTCTCGAGGTGCGTCGGCGACTCGACTCGGGCGAGGAGGTGGCTGCATCCTTCCGCCCCACGGCCGATTCCCTCCGGCAGATTCCTTTTACGCTCTCGCCAAATCAGGTGTATCCACTTTTCTCCGACGAATCCGAACCGGGCATCCTGCGCTACGGTCTGCGCGTCCCGGTGGATTCGGTCGCCTTCGCCCTGCCCGATGACGCCGTGTCTGAGTATACCGGCAAGGCCACCCTCGATCTTGGCCACCGCAGCCTCGGCTTTGTCGTCTTCCGCGATTTTATCCACTTCATTCGTATCCGTTTCCTATGAGCCGCCAATCGTTTCCCTCTTTCGCTCTGTTCCTCTTTTTTCTCGCGCTTGCTGCACCGTCTGGATTGTCGGCGGAAAATGGATACGAGTGGACGGCGACCGCCACCCCGGATCGCACCGTCGAGACCGGGCTGGAGGTCGCCGGCATCGTCGACGAGGTTTTAGTGGCAGAGGGCGCGCGCGTCGAGCAGGGAGATGCCCTCCTGCGTCTGCGGGCCGATCGCCAGGAGCTGGCCGTCGAAGAGGCCCGGATTGAACTCGAGCGCGAGAAGGCCCGCCGCGACCACCTCGAGGCTAGAGCCACCCGCATGGAGACGATGGTCGCGGAGAATCTGGTCAGCCGCGAGGAGTTCGAGGACGCCCGCGTCCAGGCGAAACTCGCCATCGCAGGAGCCGAGATGGCCGCCACCCGCCTCGCCCTCGCTGAGGCCGATCGAGAGCAGCGGGTCCTGCGCGCCCCCTGGGCCGGCCATGTTCTACGCATCTCCGCCACCGAGGGTGCCATCGTCAAGGCCTTCGAACCCCTCGCCGAACTCGCCGACGCCGCTCAACTGAAAGCCACTTTTTTCCTGCCGCCGTTGGCGGCAGCAGGACCGGACTGGACCGCCGCCCTTCGCCTCGTCCCTGCCGACCGAGAGAACGCCTCCGAAATTCCCTTCACCGTCAAAGCCGTCGACCCCTTTCCCGATCCCTCCACCGAGCGCGTCCGCCTCGTCCTCCGCCTCGACCCCGCCAGCGGCGTAGCCGCCGGCGACCGCCTCCGCCTGCTGCTGCCCACCTCCCCGTAGCGGTCGATCCATGCCTCTTCGTAGTGGTCGACGTGAGGAGACCCTCCCTTACTCCGTAGTGGTCGACGTGAGGAGACCCTCCCTGCGGTTCGGAGAGGCTCAGCCTCCGCCGGGGGAGTCTCCTTACGTCGACCACTACGAGAATCCGTGTCTCCAACCCCCTCAAAAAAAAATAAAAAAGATACAAAACCGTATTGACAGTAGAACAACCGTTCCCCAAAAAGACTCACGTTTCGGATCATTTTCCGTCAACAACAACTCGAATCATCAAATCTACTAATCGAATCAACAACACCTATATGAAGATCAAATCCAAGAGCAGGGGGGCCTTCGGGTCCCGGAATCGTATGAGCGGCAGCCGCCTCGGCCTCGAGTCGCTCGAAAATCGTCAACTCCTCGCCGTTTCTCTCGCGACCGGTAACGATCCGTTTGACGGTGCTCGGGGTGAGAACGTTTTCGGCATCGGTGGCCCCGAGCCCTCGATGACCGTGCAAGCCACCGAAACCGGTGATGTGTTTAACATGGTCTGGGTCGATGGCGACGACAGTGCCGTCAAGCTCGTCTACGAAGGTCCCGGCTCCGTGACCGTCGCCCTCGGCGACTCCGAAGCGCCCGGCGAAGGCAGCAACAGCGGTGCCCCCCTCGTGTGGAAGGGCAATGCTTCCATTAGCATCTCCGGTTTCACCCAGGATTCGACCATTCGCCTCGTTGCCTTCGACCAGGTTCCCGGCACCACGGGTAATGGTCTGGCGGACGCCAAGTCAGTCAGCCTTCTTCCCGATCCGAACCAGCCGGCAGCTGGAGCGACCTTCGGTAACCTTTTCCTCGCCAACGCCTGGTTTGCGGGTGACAGCGGAAACGTAGGAATCAATGCAGGCGGAACCAATGTTTCCGGTCTCATCCGTATCGGTGACATCAACTCCTCCGGTTCGGCGGTTCCCAACCTTGCGGTTGGCAATTCCACCACCGGTGAAGTCGAGGTGTTCGGCGGTGACCTGATCTCCGACAACGGAACCCGTATTCAGGATACCCCTACCCAGTTCGGTTTGGAAGCCCCCGTCGATAGTGGCCTGATCCCCGGCATTGAAGGCCGCGGGGTGACCTTCCCGGATGGCACCACGGTCGAAGCGCAGACCTTCTCCCCGGACCAGTTCGCCTCGAATGGAACAGGCACCGGCGGCGATATCGAGTTCATCCTTAACGATGAAACTACCGACAACCAGATCGACGACTTCTTCAACCAAGATCCGAACTTCCCCTTCGATCCGAAGGTTTACGACGGCAACGTTACCGTGATCGTCGAGGAGTCCTTCGTCTCCGGAGGCGGGTTTATCGGCAGCACCAACATCGGTGACGGCACGGCCATCTTCAACGGCGACCTGATCTGGCAGCTCGAGGGCGACCAAAACCTCGATGGTGTCGACGTTGCTGTCGACGAAGTTCAAGGAGATCTCCTGATCGATGGTTCGGTCACGGATTTCGACCTCTTCGTCGATGAACTGGGCGGTGACTTTGGTGTCACTGGCGACACGGAAGACGCATCGTTTGCCTTGAATCCAAATGGATTTGGCCAAGAATTCGCCATCCTCGGCGAAGCCTCCGGCGAGTTGGACCTGGACATCGGAGTGGTTCCCGGAAACCAAGGTGTGGCCCCTGGCCTCATCTCCATCGGCTCGCTTTCCGAAGATGGAGTGGAAAGCAGCATCGGCGAGATTATCTCGATTGCCGGCGGTGCGAATCCAGAAGACTCCCTCTTCGGCGGCTTCGAGCTGGTCGAAGGCGGTTTCAATAACGATGACACCTTGTTGGGCCTCACCAACGTCGGGCGCTCGACCGATGACGATGTTCCCGCCGGTATCACCTTCGAGGGTGACTTCGACGGTGATGCACAGGGAGATATCCTTCTGTTGAATAATTCCGCAATCGGCGACCTGACCTTCACCGGAAAGGCCGAGAACTTTTCGGAAGCATTCACATTTTTCAATGACGTGTTGATTGGGGATGTGACTTTCGAAGGGGATGTCGATAATGGCGGTGATACCACGTTCGGCAATACCGCCACCGATGTTCAGGTTGGTAACATAACCTTTGCAGGAAAAGTCGAAGACCTTGGTGCTCTTGTTGATGATGCCAATGGGGATATCGAAATCGGCAACGTGGACTTCCAAGGCGATTTCCTCGATAGCCCGACGACACTGTTCGATAATCTCAATATTGTAGGGCAAGAACTTACGGTTGGTAATCTAACCTTCGGAGGGAAGTTCGACGGCACTGGTTTGATCGTGAATAATAGTGCTAATGCCGCTGTTGAGTTCGGCAACATGGACTTCACTGGTGCCGAGTTTGAACCGAACGTTCTGCCTTTGGGTCAGATCGACATTCTTGGCAATGTGATGTTCGGCAGCGAACAGGTTGAGCTTCAAGGCTTCGACGGTGAATCGATCGGCGACATTTCCTTGATGCACGAGGGTCGCGGCGGAAAGCTGACGATCACTGGGTTCGAAGCTACTGAGTCCATTGGTAACATCTCCGCTGAGAATGGAAACATCATCCTCAACGACATCGACATCAATGAGAATGATGACGATGTGGTTTCCACACTGGGTCTGATTTCCACGGTGGACGGCAATATCGAACTCCAAGGCGACATCGAGGGTGACAACGACTCGATCTTCGAAGGATTCTCGATCAGCGGAACCGGAAATCTGGCCACTGGCGGCAACGAGATCGATTTCTTGGGCGAGTTTACGAACGTGGATGACGAGAATGTCATCTCGTCCATCGGCGGAATCTCCGTGGTCGGAAATAGCGCCAGCCCGAGTCTCGATGGAGACGGAGGTGTTGTTGAGATCGCGGCGGGTTCGATCGGTGATATCACCGTCTCGAACTCCCAAGATGACGGTGTCGCGTTGAACGACTTCGTCGTTCAAACGCAAAGCGGTATCGGCAACATCTCTCTGACCACCACCCACAGTGGCAGTGTGATTGCCAATGGCGGCGTTGCGACTACTGACAGCAATGGTACCCAGTTCTACACCGGCGGCTCGATCGAAGACATCATGATCGCTTCGGGCAATGTCATTGTAGATGGTGCTGGCCTGTTCTTCGCCGCCGGCGATTACAACGGTGCCGCAGCCGGAAACGGCGAGAGCGGTGGCGCGGACGATGTGGAGATCGGCAACGTGTCGGTCGGCAACGTTAGCATCGAAGGCAAGTTCTCCGCGGCTGGTTCCTTGGGAACCGATGCGGATGGATCCGGCTTGGCGATCCTCTCCGGCGTAAGCACTGTAGACGGTGCTAACGTCAACGGCGGTGCGATCGATCTGACCGACAACAATCCGACCGGCGAAGGCTCGATCGGATCGATTGTCTTGGATGACAACTCCGATGTGTGGGAACTGGAAGGTCGGTTCACGCCTCCGCCACTCGCCGTGGCGAACTTCTTCCCGGTGATCGGTTTCGACACTTCGGAAGATGTAACGGTGGTCTACTCCACCCCGACGGATCCGAACCAGACGCTTGACATCGACGAAGACAATGAAGGAGTCATCATCGGCGACGGTAGTGGCGATGTCGATGCCGGCGAACTGGTGGTCTTCCGCCTCTAAGTCTTGATTTGAAATTCGAGTAAACCTCAAAGCCCCGGAAGGTCCGCCTTCCGGGGCTTTTTTTATGGGGGGACGGTCGATCCGCAACAGCGGCGTGGCAGGGGTGCGAACGAGCCGGATTGATACCTTGTAGGAGAGGCTTTCCTGAGGTGAGCCTGTCGAACCTACGCCTCGATCCGGGCGGATCGGATCATCGTCCCGTATCGGGGATCGAGCCTTCGACAGGCTCAGGCCGGGGTGGGTAAACCTTCTTCCTACGGGTGCCATTTTTGTAGGAGAGGCTTTACGCCTCGATTCGGGCGGTTTGAGACGGCAGCCCAGTTCGCAATCGAGGGGTAAACCCTCTTCCATGAGAAGGATTTCCAAGTAAAGATTAAAAATTC
>CAZWFJ010000050.1:0-22566 GCA_964633135.1 uncultured Puniceicoccaceae bacterium
CGGGAGCGCCTGCAGGGCCTGTGGAAAGGGACGCAAGTGGATGTCGTAGAAGAGATCCTCGCCGATCTCCGCGCGGAGGACTGAGGTGGTCTTTTTCGATACCGGAGTCGTGCTGAAGCTCGTGGTCAATGAGCCACTGAGCGAGCGGGTATCGCGAACGGTTGAGCGAAATTCGTAATCTTAATCGTAATCATAATCGTAATCATAATCGCTCGCTTATGGGCATGATTATGATTATGAGGTAATTGTCGCAACGGGACACCCAAATTCAAGGCACACCCCAGTATTTGCTAGTACAATTTAAAGGACGCCCAGTGCATCGCTTCGCGGCGTACTGGGTGTCCCGGAAATTCCCCGCTTTAAAACCGGGCGGTCAGGCGGGCATAGGCGAAGCGGCCGGGTTCGTTGACTACCACTCCGGCGGAGAAAGGATCGCGGAGGTAGGCGTTGTTTACGGCGTAGGTCTCGTCGAAGACGTTATCGAGTCCGAGTCCGAGGCGGAAGATCTCGCTTAGCTGCCAGGAGAGACGGAGGTTGAGAACCGCATAGCCGTCGATGCGCTGCTCACCGAGGTCGGTATCGAGGTCTTCCTGAGCGTCTGCCAAAAGAGTTTCGGCGGTCAGGGAAGCTTGTTCATGGAAACTCCAGACACCTGCGATCCGACCGCTCAGAGGAGGGATCTCGCCGAGATCACGGTCGTTATTGCCACTGGCCAGCGTAAGTTTTCTCCCGCGCTGCCATGCGAGGGACCCCTCGATGCGAAAGGATTCGACGATGTTCCATCCAAGGCTCGCATCCAGGCCGAACAACTCCGCGTCGATGTTCTCGTACGTGCGCACCGGACCGGCGCCACCCGGCAAGGAGGCGAGATAGATGTAGTCGCCGAGGTAGGCGTAGAAGCCGCCGAGCGAGTAATCGACGGATTCGGCGGCCCCACCGACGCGCGCCTGAAATTCGGTGTTGGTTGCGGGATCCAGGCCGGGGTTGCCGATCCAGTCGGGCATCATTGGATTCGGGTGGTTGAGATTGATGTAACGCTCCTGGGGATCGGGCAAACGCTCCCCGTGGCCGAGCCCGAACTGCAACCAGAGGGCATCGCTGAGGGGGCGACGGGCGAGGACGTAGCCGGAAGGGAGCAGGTCCTCCTCTTGGTTGGCATCGGTGCCGCGAACGGATTGCAAGAATGCGATGTTGCCCCGGGCACGACTCTGGGCCGCCTCCAGGCGCGCACCCGCTTCAAAGTCCCAGTTCTCCCCCTCCCAGGCCGCATTGGCCCAAAGATTCAGGGCACGAACCCGCACGTCCGGAATCATGTCGTTCTGTTGGTTCATGATCACGTTGTCCGCATTCCACCGACGTTCATCGAATCCCGTTCCGTAATTCCAAAGAACCTGCCCGGTGTCTTTCGAGGCCCTGGTGCCGGCCGTCCAGAAGAGGGTGTCGGCCTCGGTTCTCATCATGTATCCGCGCTCGCGCCAGGCGGGGCGCGAGGCCGAGCTCAGCCGAAACCGGTCATGCATGAGGTGATCAACCGTGCTCGCAGAGAATTGCAGGACCCATTGGTCGGCGACCGGAACCGGATCGTTATACTGATAGCTCACGCCCGCCCGGTAGGAGCGGTCGTAAGCCGCGTCCATCCGGAGTCCGGGATAGAGCACGTCGTCGGCAAGGTTTGTTCCGCCCGTGAGGATCCAGTCGACCTTTTCGGTCGAAAGAATGGCGCGGGCATCTCCTCCGAAGATGGAATAAGCGGTGCGGTCGCGATCTGCGGGTTTGTAGGCCGCCGGCCCCTTGGGGGCATCCGTTACGAGTTTCCCACTGCCGTCTTTGTAGGGGGCGCCCTGCCGGTAACCGGCCGAACCGGAGAGTTGGGAGGATTGGCCAAGCCAACCACCTGCGAGACTGGCGTCGAGAGAGTTGAAGGATCCACCAAAGACGGAAATCTCCCCGAAATCGCCGGAGAGATCCGTGGCGGTGTTCACCCGAACGATGCCTCCGACCACTCCGCCGTCCTCCACATCAAACGGCCCCGGGCGGACCGAGATGGAATCGATTTGATTGGTGCTCACGTGAAACGCCGGAGGGTCCATCCGATTGGGGCAAGCACCGCAAATCCGTCCGCCATCCAGCGTGACCAGCACGTTGTCGCGCCCCAGTCCGCGCAGAAGGAAATCTCCGGCAACCGGTCCTTTTCGAATATAGGCAACGGAGCTGAGTTCACGTGCCAGAATTTCCGCGACATCGACAGGCTTCTGGTTTTCGACCGATTCCGCCGGGGAGACATCCTCGAATAAAATCGGGACGGCCGGCACCGCGTAGGGTTGGATGCTTACGGTGGTGGCACCGTGAGTGCTCGTAAAGGCCGCAAATAAAGCGATGGAGGCCAGTTGTAGATGTTTCATAGGGAGGAAAAATTCGCGGCGGGGCTGGAGGTGAGTTTGATGAGGATTTCTGCAACAAGCTTATCAGGGGTTCTCCTCTCTGGGAATGCGGCAAATTGACGCAGGAGTTCAGCGGGATTGGCTCGTCAACCCGACGAGGTTCCACTATCGAGTCAGTGATTGTGGGATTTCTGTTTGCAAACACCTGGAACGAGCAATCGGACCGGGAGTCGCGTTATTTGTGGCTCTGGCGATTGCGATGGGTCGAGATGGTGGCTCTGCTCCTCGGTGCCTTGGCCGTGGAAATCATTCTGCGCGTGCCCATGCCCTGGGGAGTCTTGGGAGTTACGCTCGCACTCCTCTTGGCAAGCAATCTGGCGGTTCGCCCCGGCGGCGAACGGGTGCGGCGGCATCTGAACGGGTTCATCGCCGCCTGGTTGGTGCTGGATGTCGTTTTGCTGTCGGCGGTCCTTTTCTACACCGGTGGGGCGCACAATCCCTTCACCATGCTTTACCTGCTCTATGTGGCCATGGCGGTGATTTTGCTGCCGGTAGCCAGTGCATGGTGGGTCGTGGCACTCTCCGTGACGGCTTTCGCGGTCTTGTTCGAGTCGCCACACATGCTGATCGCACGGGACGGTCGCCAACTTTGTCAGGACATGGACTTTCACCTGAAGGGGATGGTGCTGGGGCTCGGTTTTGCCGGTGCGGGCGTCGTCTATTTCATCGGCTCGCTCAACCGCAGGCTGCGAAAAAAGCACGCGGAGCTGGAGAAGATGCGCGGGCAGATGCTGGAGCAGCGCAAGTTCGTGGAGATGAGCGCGGTGGCCGCGACCGTAGCCCATGAGCTTGCCACGCCTCTGGGCACGATCGCGGTGATCGGCCGCGATTTGGAGAGCATCGTCTGCGAAAGCCCTTGTGGTGCCCGGCTTCGGGAGGACGCGCATTTGATCGAGGATTCCATCAACCGCTGTCGTCGAGCCTTGGAATTGGCCGGGCAAATGCGCACCGCACCCCTCCACGAAGAGAGTGGGGCGGTCACCGCTGAAGCCTTTTTCAACCAGTTGTCGTTGTACTTGACCGAGCCGGAGTTGTCGCGCGTGGAAACGCCGAACCCTTCGAAAGCCAGTGGCACCGTCCACGCGCCGCTGCAGGAGCTGATTATCATGACCTCGATCCTCCTTCGAAACGCCCTTGAGGCCTCGGGCGAGGAGCGGACCGTCCAACTGGATTGGCGGCGCGTATCCGACGGTGTCCAAATCGAAATAAAAGACGAGGGAACGGGAATGGATCCGTCGGTTCTGGAGAGGGCGAGCGAGCCCTTTTTCACGACCAAGAGCGCGGGGCAAGGCATGGGTCTGGGGCTTTATTTGGTGCGGATGTTTTGCCAGCGATACGACGGGAAGCTGGAGCTGCAATCGGAACTCCATCGGGGCACCTGCGCGAGCATGCGGTTTCCACTTGCCGCAGGAAAGGGTTTCTGAGGAAAATGAAGGCGATCCTTATCATCGAAGACGACGCGACCTATGGGCAACGACTCGCGGAATCCTTCCGCCGCAAAGGCTACCAGGCGGAGGCCGTGGTGGATGGGGTTTCGGGCCTCGAGGCACTCCGGTCGCGGGCCTTTGACGGAGTGGCGATCGATTTGCGCCTGCAGGGCGAGAGCGGGCTTACCGTCGTCCGGAAGATCAAAGCGCGGCAGCCGTCGCTTCCGATCGTTGTGATAACGGGCTACGGTAGCATCGCTACGGCCAAGGAGGCTTTGCGGTTGGGGGCCGTCGATTACCTGACCAAGCCAGCGGATGCATTCCAGATCGAAACGGCCCTTGGCTTTTCCGTATCCGGGCCAGGGGAGGCCCCTGCGGAACCGGGGATTGATGTGCCCAGTCTACAGCGGGTGGAATGGGAGCACGTGCAGCGTGTCCTGGCTGATTGTGAGGGAAATGTCAGCGAAGCCGCGCGTCGACTCGGTATCGAGCGGCGCACCTTGCAACGAAAGCTTGCCAAATATCCGCCGGTCTCGTGAGATCAATGACATGGACCCATCGGCGGAAATTTGGTCGCGGCGGAACGAGAAACTCTCGCTCGTCCAGACCGTGCTTCTCCTGCCGATTCGAGCTAATCAGCGGGTCGTCTCCCCGGTCGTCCACGTTTTAGGCGGCCCCGGATGCGGGTGTCGGTTCTATCCGACCTGCTCTGCCTATGCGGACGAAGCGGTTCGGATCCATGGTTCGCTCAAGGGACTGCGGCTGGCCGCCCGCCGCGTTCTGCGTTGCCACCCGTGGGGAGGGCACGGCTATGACCCCGTTCCCCCGGCACCATCCTGGTCTGATGTGCTCGAAAATCGCATCCGGAAGTGACCGCCGTTTCAATCGCCGGATGAAGATGCTGGCTGGCAGTCTTTACACAGCCCGTATACCTCCATCAGGTGGCTGACCTGGGAGAATCCGAGTTTCTCCGCCCGGTCTTCCAATTCCTTGGCCAAACACAGGTCGAGACGCTCCGTTCGATGGCATTCCCGGCAGACGAAATGATGGTGATGGTCGCCGGACTCGGTCAGCTCGAACAAAATAAGCCAGCCCGACTACGAAATGGGGGTTGTCAAGATTCAAGACACAGTTGCTGACGTATTTATTGTTCTAGCACGAACATTACGTCCTGCCGATTGATCGTTGCATCCGGTCAACGGGTGGGCTTCATCGTTTTTCGATGACTCTGGAAATATTACGGTGACCTTCGATGACGCGGGCGATTTCGATCCCTTCGGGAATTCTTCGATAAAACGCGACGTAGCGCATCCGCCAGTCGCTTTCATAAATTGGAAAGCAGAGTGCGTCCGGCCAAAGATCGTTCCGCACTCGCCCGAGAGTCGGAGTTTCTGCCAAGGCTTGAAATTCCGCACTGATAAAATCCAGAACGCTGTCGGCTGCAGTGGGATTGTCCTTAGCGATGAAGAGCCAGATGTCCATCAGATCCTGCTCGGCCGCCTTCGAGAGCTTGACCGCAGGCATGGTCAGGAACGATCTTTCGCCATCCGGATTCGAGCTTCGGCTTTAATTTCCTCCACGCCCATGGTTCCGTATTCGCCGCGATCAAGCTGCGCGAATCCTTTCGCAACTTCCGCTTTAAGTGCAGCATATTTGATTTGTTGCAGCTCTTCGTATTCGCGTGCCGACGTGATGACCAGTGTGGGGCGACCATGTTTCGTAATCGTTACCGGCTCCTGGAGGGCGGCGTCCGTGATGGCTCCCCATTTATCTTTTGCGTCCGTCGATGGAAATTTCTGCATGGCTTTCGGATTATTTCAAGCTATTCTGGCCATAATAGCTTCTTTAGGCTTGTTGTGTCAAGGTAAGATCCGCGTCAGCGAAGGCAAGAATGGGTCAGACGCAAAATCTAAAGATTGAGTGAACTCTAATCTGGCAACTCTTCGGCGCGTATTGATCGCCCTTTAGCCGCCCCGGCTCCCAATGGCACTCGGTTAAGGCCTGAATCGCTATCGCTATCGGGTTTCGATTATTATTACCTGTTGCTAAGCAATTACTTAATGATTCTCGATTTGTTGATGTCGCTCCGCTCGGTACGATCCCGATAGCGATTTCGATGCCGCTTAATTGCTTAACCGAGTGCCATTGGGGGGGGGTGGGGGGTTGCCTTGTGTAACTTGAAAGCACCTTGGATCGCTTTGTGCGCAAGCTCTGCACAGTCAGGAGCGGTGGGAGTGGCGGGGGGATGCAGTGGAAAGTTGCGAGGAACTCTGCGGCGGCGATTCTTTGGTCTTGCAAGACGGGTAGATCTGCGGTGGTGTGAGGGCAGTGAGTGAGAGATCCACAGTTGCGACCGCAGAGGCCAGCGAGGGGAAGGTCGGTTTGATCGATGCGGATGCCCGATTGATCGAAAGGGTTCGCGCGGGGAACATTGCCGCGTTTGACCAGCTGGTGAATAAATATAAGCAGCGTATTTTCGCGATTATATACAATATGACCTCGAATCGCGAGGATGCAGCGGATTTGACGCAGGACTGCTTTATCAAAGCATTTCGCTCTCTGGATCGCTTCAAGGGCCGTTCGCACTTTTTCACGTGGCTCTACCGCATCGCGGTTAATGGCACCCTCAGTCACATAAAGCGGAACCGGTATCGCCGGTTTTTCAGCTTTGAAACCCTGCATGAAGAGGGAATCAGCCCGGAGCTTTCGGAGGCACTTTCTTCAAAGATCAGGCCGGAGCGACCGGTTATGCTTGGTGAATTACAGGAAAAATTGAACGAAGCACTCCAATCGCTGTCTCCTAAACATAGAACAGTTGTAGTTTTGTTTGAGATAGAAGGTTTGAGTCATGAAGAGATTTCGGAGGTATTGCACACGTCGGTCGGGACAGTTCGTTCCCGGTTGCACTACGCGAAGCGTCAGCTCCAGGCATCTCTTCATTCATACCTCGAATAGCGGGGAACGATGCTAGATTCAGAAAGCGAAGAAAAAAAACCATCCCTGGAGGAACTCTTGCGGGTCAAGCGGGCTGAGAGGCCGAGCGATGACTTTTGGCAGCAGTTCGACCGTGAGTTGGAGAAGAAAATCGTGCAGTCCATGGTGCATCGCGATTCGGCGATCCAGGGATTTCTTCGATGGCTTTGCCTGCATGGGCGGGGCATAACGGCCGTTACCTGTATCGCCATGGGTGTTTATTTCCTGTGGCCCACGATTGGGGATCCGTCGGCAGAGAACCTGCTGGCTGAGAAATCGCTTCCGGCGCGGGCGGCCACGGAGGCACTTGAGAAATCTGATACGTGGACGAGCGGGAGCGCACCTTCTCACGGGAATTCGGAACAGAATTATGTGATCGAAGTATTGTCCAGTGGAGCCGGTCCGGCGAGTGGTGCGGGGCGAACCTGGTTGGGTGCCAACTCGCAAGGGGATTCGGGAGCCTACTATGTAGCGGACCAGCTATCCTCCAGTGAATTGGGATGGTCGGGCGAGCGCCTGCCGTTTTAATTGCAGCGTCCTATGTGGCGTAGTGCTTTTTTTCTGTTTGGGTTGCTGAACCTGATTCCAGTGGCTTTTCTAAGCGGGGGTGAGTCGCTGGCACTTGAGCGCCGCTTGGCTGCTGTGTTTCGTGACAATAGTTCAAAGGTCGTTCGCATCAAAGCGGCCTATGAGAGCAAGGAGGAGAATGGACAGGTGTCGTTGCGTGTCGGGACCGGCTTCTTCGTCAGCTCGGATGGATTGATCCTGGCGAATGCCAGTGTTACGGAGGGTGCGAGGAGAATCTGGATCGAGCTGGGTGATGCGAGCTACGTGGCCGAGATGGTCGGGGCCGACGCGGAGACAAACATCGCGCTGCTCCAAATCAATGACCAGCCCAAGGGAAGTTTTGATTTTATCCCGATCGATAATCGACCCAATCCGGAGGTGGGGACCTTGCTTCTCTCGATTGGCTGTGCTCTGGAGTTCGATCCGGCACCTCGCTTGGGGCTGATCAGCGGGGAGGACTCAAATTTCGGGCAGAGGGTTTTTCCGACGCCCTATATTCGGAGTACGATCCCGGCAAATCCAGGCGAAGGGGGGTCTCCGGTTCTGGATCTTAACGGTCGGTTGATCGGGATGATTGTGGCCTCTTTGCCCGAGGTGGGTGCTTCCTATGTCATTCCGGCCAGTGCGATTGGCAAGGTGCGTGATGACCTGTTGCTTGGCGGCGGTGTCCGATATGGATGGATCGGGTTCGAAGTAGAGAGTCGTCCCCGTGCGCGGAGCGATAAAGCCCCTCTGCTGGTCACCAGCATCACTCTGGGTGGGCCTGCTGCGGAGGCGGGAATTCAAGAGGGGGACCGGATTTTGGCGATCAATGGTGAGCCGATTTCTTCGATTAACGTCATGCGGCACAGTTTTTTTCTAGCGAGAATTGGCCAGTTCCTCGATTTCCGGGTCGAGCGTGGAGATGAGGAACTGGAACTAGGGGTGCGGATAGCCCGCCGCCCGTCGCCGGAGTGATTCAGGAGGCTTGGGAATTGGACGCACCCGTCCATGGGTCGATCAGTGAAAATTTTCCGACATCGAAATGCCCACGGTCTCCAATTTTCAGGGACGGGATGACAAGGAGCGGCATGAAGGACAGGGTCATGAAGGGGGACCGTAGTTGACAGCCGTCTTCTTTAGCCAGGGCTGTGAGAGTTTCGAACGCGCGGGCGGCCTCCCATGCGTCGCCTTCCCCCATTAGTCCGGCGATGGGAAGGGGATGAATCATCTCCTGATCTGGCGAGCAAAAGGCGAGGCCGCCTTTGGCGCAGATCACCCCGTTGATGGCAGCGGCGATGGACTTGTCGGATGCGCCCACAGCAACGACGTTGTGAGAATCGTGGGCGACGCTCCCGGCAACGGCTCCGGTTTTTAGCCCGAAATTCCGGATCAGGCCAATTGCGGGAGGGGCATCTTGGTAGCGATTGACAACGACGATTTTCAGAAGATCGCGATCGGGGTCGGCGACCACCTCACCGCCCTTGATTGTGGGGCGGACATCTTCCCGCTCTGTGACCAGTTGGCCATCAATAGCACAGATCGTGGCGAAATCGCCACCATCCACGTTTCTCAACCGCAGCTGATCCTCACGAATCACAGAGGCGCGGAAATTATTGATCGCCGGAATGGGTTTTGGAGCCAGCAGCGATTGGCCATCACGGGCGATCAGTTGCCCGTTGATCCAGGTTCTCCTCACTCGAAAGTCCTGGACCCCACCGACCTCGATAAAGTCGGCGGGATCTCCGCGTCTCAGCTGGCCGACGGGGAGGCGGTAGTGTTCGATCGGATTTCGGGTTGCGGCTCGAATCGCGACCATGGGATCAATGCCCTTTTTCACCGCTCTCCGGATCAATCCATCAATGTGAGAAAGGACGAGGTCGTCCGGGTGACGGTCATCGCTGCAGAAAAAGCAGCTGTCTGGAGACTCCTTCAGCAAAGGCCAGAGTGCCTCGAAATTTCGCGCAGCCGATCCCTCGCGGATGGCGACCTTCATCCTGCAGGCGACCCGTTGCCGTGCCTCGTCCAGCGTCACGCACTCATGATCGGTCTGGATCCCGTTGGTCGCGTAGGCTCTTAGGTCGTCTCCCACAACGCCGGGAGCATGGCCATCTATCGGGAGAGTGCGCTGTTTGGCCTGGTCGATAATGGCGAGCATCCGGGGATCGCCCGCGATGACTGCGGGAAAGTTCATCACCTCGGACAGGTAGGAAATCCCCTCCAAATCCAGAATCTCGGCCACCTCATCTGGACCAAAGGACGCGCCGGCAGTCTCAAAAGGCGTCGCGGGAACGCAGGAGGGTGCCCCGAAGGCGACTTTCAGCGGAACGGTTCGGGCCGATTCGATCATCCACTCCACCCCTCGTTTCCCGCAAACATTCGCGATTTCGTGGGGATCGCTAACGGTGGCCACCGTGCCGTGGACTGTGGCCGCGCGGGCGAATTCAGAGGGGGGCAGCAGGGAACTCTCGATGTGAATGTGCGCGTCGACGAGGCCGGGCACATAAAGGCGATCGGAGGGTGCCGCCGAATCCTCAACGAGATCCGCGATCTTTCCGTCCGCCACACGAAAACGTCCGGCAAAAATCCGCCCTGTGGCGACATCGGCGATCTGTCCGGCAAATTCATCCATGGCGGAGATCTAGGCCTCTGCAAGAGCTGGCTCAATCGCCCGCAGTTTCTCGCAGACGGCATCGATGATAAAATCCGGGGTGGAGGCTCCGGCAGTTACCCCTACGGTCTGGAACTGACGCATCTCCTCCTCATCGATCTGCTTCGCGGTTTCAATATGGTAGGTGGGGCGATCATGATCTTTGGCCAGCTTGGCGAGTTTGCGGGTGTTGGCGGAGTGGTGACCTCCGATGACGACGATCGCCTCGGCCCCTTCCTGCACAAGCTTACGGAGATCCGTCTGCCTTTCTTTCGTAGCTCCGCAAATTGTGTCGTAGACCTCCGCATCGGGGTATTTCTCCCGCAACAGGCCCGAGAGGCGGTGAAACTCATGTACAAACATGGTGGACTGGGAAACCATGGCCACGCCCCCTTCCATTTCGGGGAGGGACTGGAGGTCGTCCTCATTCTGGACGACATGCCCCTTCCCTTGCGCATAGCCGAGTAGGCCGATGACCTCGGGATGCTTCGGGTCGCCGAAAATCACCGTATGCTTGCCCTTGCGGGCACCTGCCTTGATCCTTCCCGCAATCACGCCCACGTCGGGGCAGGTGGCATCGCGGAATTCCAGGCCCAGGTTTTTCAGATACTTCCGTCTCTCCGGCGAAATGCCGTGAGCCCGAACGACCAGGACCGAATTCGACTTTTCCGCATCCGAGAGGTGTAGCTCTTTGTCACTTGTGTAGTCGCCGACCTCCTGCACGCCCGAACCCTCGAGCCTTTCCATCATTTGGCTGTTGTGGATCAAGGGACCATCAGTAAGAACCTTGCCCTTGTTTTTCTCCGCATAACTTTCTGCGATTTTGATGGCTCGCTCTACTCCCCAGCAGAATCCAGCACTTTTTGCCCGAATTACCTTCATAAATTTTACATAGAAAGTTCTCGCCTCTCCGTCAACTGCAGACATTCATCTCTTACTGCATGAATAGGACAATTGTTTCACTGATCGCCGTTGGACTGTTTGGATTGGGAGGATCCTTGGCTGCCCGCGAGTTTACCATTCTCACTTTTAATGTGGAGAATCTGTTCGACCTGGACGGCGTCGCGTTGTTTGACGATTATTCCATGGACCCCGGGGAAGACGGGGCGATCCCCTATTCCGCAGAGTTGTTCAAGAAAAAATTGGATTTCACCGCCGAGACGCTGGCGGCAGTGAACGATGGTGAAGGTCCAGAGATTGTCCTGTTCCAAGAGCTGGAGAGGGACCGGACCCCGGAATCGACCATTTCGGACCCAGAGGCATTCCTGGCTGAGTTCGAGGGCTTTTCCCTGGACGTTATGCTCGCAAATGCGGCCAACGAAAAAGTTCGGGGCCTGCCGGCGTACGCTTTTTTGCTCAAAGCCCTTGCGGAGAGGAACATGGATTACCCATTTGTGGCCGTAACCGGAGATCCTGCCCTCCTCGAGGAAAGCCCGGCGCATGTGAATGCGATATTCAGCCGTTTCCCGATTCGCGAGGCAGCGTTTTATCCCACGACGGAGGCGAGAGAGGTCCAGGTTGTGACAGTGGATGTTGAGGGGCACCCGCTGACACTGATCAACAATCATTGGAAATCCGGTGCTTCCAATCCGAATATGGAGTCATTCCGAATCGATAATGCGCAGACGGTAAGGGAAATCCTGGATCGCCTGCTTGAAGATGATCCTCGGGCGGACGTAATTGTTGGGGGCGATTTGAATTCCTATTACGATCAAGACCGACTTTTCCCGGAGATGAAAACCACCGCCATCAACTCAGTTCTCGGTTCCCAAGGGGACGAGCAATCCGTCGCGGAAGGCGAAGAGGATTTGTACAACCTCTGGTTCGAGTTGCCGATCGAAAGCCGGTATACCGAGACTTGGAGGGATCGCAAGGGAACCCTGATGCACATGATCCTTACCCCGGGTCTGTATGACGATCGGGGTATCCGGTATGTGGATAACTCGTTTTCGGTGCTGCTTCTTCCCGGCTTCAATATCGATGAATGGGGTCGTCCAATCAATTTCCGCTTTGAGGGCGGTGGCCGGGGCGGAAGCGATCATTTGCCAATCCTCGCTCGTTTCGAAACCGTGGAGGGAGATGGGTCGCAGATCCTGGAACTAGTTGAACCCGGCATGGAATCTGATCAGCCCGGAGAACTCCTTTTCGTGAACTATGATTTGAGTCGTCCAGGTGCCCCCGCTGTTCAACCGATGAAAGACCTGCTGTCTCTGCCCAAGCAGGACTGGGCCTTCCATCTGGGCGAACTCTATGAGGTCAAGGGACGCTGGGTTTCGGCCAACCCGCCAACCATTCGCACGAAAGGGACCGAGTTGGAGGTCTACGCCGTCAACGATGAGGTCTGGGTCCAGCTGGGTCCCATTCGCCCAGGGCGCTCGGCCCGCTTTCTAGCGGAGCTTGGCTCCTGGCGTTCCAATTACCAGTGGGTGATCCGTGATCCCTCCTGGGTGGTAGGCCGTCGGGGACTCGAACCCCGAACCAATTGATTAAAAGTCAACTGCTCTACCGATTGAGCTAACGACCCGGAAAACATCGAGTTGATAAAATTGAGGCGACGGGGTCAAGGAGAGTCTTTGCGCTTTTCAAAATTTTTCACATCGATTTAGGCCTTAACAGGGTGCCATCCCGACCTCTGGGTCCCAGGCGATTGCGCCATTTAATTGATGGGATAACGGTGCTCAATGTTGGGGCGAGAGGTTGCTTTGTGCCATCGGCGAGTGTGCGCCTTCGGATGTTCTGAAATCTGCTTGCCAGGTTGTTGGCCGGGCACGGTGAGGATTTTTTCCAACATTGCTAATTCTGGTTTACAATGGGATGGCTTTTGCTACTATCCGTAAAAATACGTAATATTATGCTCGAACGAAAATTTAAAGATCTGATCATTTCCTTTTTCCGGGCCGAGCTGGGTGCGGCTGAGATTAGCTGGATGGTGGAGGATCTGCAAACGCGACGCGATCGGCGGGATCTTTTTATTGAAGCGGTTCAATCCTATCTTGAGCATGAGGCGGGACCCGGGCGACGGTCGTCGGATGAGCGGCTGAGGGATCTTTTGGTGAAGGATTTGACCCAGATTGACGAACGGGATTTGGAGAGGGCGATGTCCCGGCGGCCATCTCCTCTTCCTGCAGTTGAAACCCCGACTCAAGCAGAGGATTTAGAGCCGGATAGTGAGTTGGAGGGAGCGGAGAAGGTAGCGGAGGTAATTTTCGAAAGGCCGATTAGGAAGGAGGATCGGTCTTTTTTCCTTCCCGTCACTGGAGTGCTGGTGATCATTGTTACGTTTGTTTTGATGGTTCGATTTTCTTCGCTGGGACCGGATGCGGAGGAGACCTCTGATATTGTCGCTGAAGAGGAAGCTGCGCGATTTTCTGGTACTTCCGTTTTCCGTGAAACGGAGGATTTTCTCTCGGATAGCGGCTTCCAGGTGAATTCGGATAAGCTCCAAGAATCCAGTCCTTCCGATGGATCCTTGGTTCGGTCTCGTGTCTCGCCGATTTCGCTCGCCGATTTGATCGGTGGTGGCAGCCTCGCCTCGGGTGGGGGTGATCGTGCCGAGAAAGCTTCAAGCGAGACAGAGCCGATGCTGATCCTCAAGAATCCCCAACCTTGATCATGGCCAAAGGAAGGGTTTTATCCTGTGGGGAGGGCTTTGGAAAAAGCGTGGGCGAGGTTCTCGTAGGTTGAGCGGTTCGCCTCTACCGGAACTCTCCGGGATCCCTGGGCTGGTGCGCAGAGAGTTGATTTGATTTGCGGGGCATTTCCTCCGAGTGCCTGGGCGGCCCTCAACACGGCTCCGACAGCAACAGAGTCGGTTGTGGAAAGCCGATCCACCGGGACTCCCATCACGTCGGCTACGGTTTGGGCAATGCCGTCGTTGGAGGAAGCACCTCCGGTCAGGAGAATTGCCTCCGGCTCAATTCCAATCCACTGGGTTTGCAGCCAGATATTGAGAAACTGACCTTCGAGGCAGGCGCGAATGAGCTTTGCAGGGCTGGGATTTTTCCTGAATTCGTCCGAGCCGAAGAGGATGGGTTCGCCAAGGTCGACGCGTGGCGTGATTTCCGGGCCGAAAAACGGGATCATCCCATCGCCCCCGTTCCCTGGCGGGGTTTCTCGGAGACCCTCCAGATCGAAGGCGGACCATTCGACACCGAGCCTGTCCTTGAGAGCTTCACGGGCAAGAGATCCGTTGCGGAAGCAGACCAGGCTCATGAAACCGCCCAGTGGGTTTCCGAATACATGGCCGTATCCGTTGGGGTCCGTTTTCACGGATGGCATTGCTGCGAAAAAGGTGTCGCTGGTGCCCAGGCTGATAACGACTTTGCCGGGCTCTGCCGCTCCCATGCCAACGAGGCTGCTCGGGTTGTCCCCAGTGAAGGCGACGATCTGCGCTTCGGCGGGGAAACCGTATTTCGCCTGAAAATAGGGGGAGACCGGCCCGATTATCGACTCAGATGGGGCTGCGCCGGGCAGTCTATCGCGGAGGGAGGGAGCGGTGGCCGCCAAGAGGTCTCCGTCCCAATCGAGTGTTGCGAGGTTCAGGAGATTCATTCCCGCGCCGTCTCCATGGTCGATTGGTGCATCCCTGCCAGCGAGTATGCTGGCCAGAAAGGAGCTTACGAGATGAATTCGCCGGGTAGCGGCGTAGCACTCTGGATCGAGTTTTGCGAAACGCCTGATCTGCGGACCGCTGAACCGCTCGATGGGGATGGAACCCGTGCGGCGGCAGACTTCCATTGGCCCGCCCAGGGCTACTGCGATCTCCCGGCATTCGTTTCCGGTCGAGATATCCATCCAGATCGGAGAGGTTCTCCGGGAGAGTGTGCGGTGGAATTGTTCGGAGAGGCTTTTACTAGGGGAAGGGGCGGAAAGCGAGCGTTCCCACTCTTGGTTCAGGTAGACCGTACCATGCTGCTGACCTGCGCCGGAAATCCCCCGGAGGCTGGAAAAGTCCGCGCCCTTGGATTTCATTCGAGAGAAGCAGAGATCGAGAGCGTCGAGCCACATCAGGGGGTCGGAGTGGACTTCGCCCGCTGCGCCCCCTTCGATAAATCCTTGCGGTGCTCCATATTGTGGGAGGTCGCGCCCGAAGTTGACGCTTTCCCGGGCGAGGATGTTCCCAGAGTCATCGACCAGGAGGGCCGAGAGACTTTGAGTGGATGAATCCAGACCCAACCAGCTAGCCATCAGATGAATTCGTTGATGAGGTTTTCAAGCATTTCCTGACGGGCCGACTGGAGGATCGGTTCGCCCCCGGCGAGGGCGATTTTCTCCAGCTCTTCGAAAGAGGATTCCCCTGAGGCGATTTGGGCTCCAAATCCTGCATCGAAAGAGGCGTAGCGCTCGCGGACGAATTCGCTCAGGCGTCCATCGGCCCGAATGGCGGCAGCGATTTTCAACCCGCGGGCGAAAGTGTCCATACCGCCGATGTGAGCATGGATCAGGTCGATGGGTTCGTGGGACTCGCGTCGCCGCTTGGCATCGAAATTGAGTCCGCCAGTGGTGAATCCGCCGATCCCGAGAACTACGAGCATTACCTGGGTCGTGCCGTAGATGTCGGTGGGGAACTGGTCGGTGTCCCACCCGAGAAGGGTGTCCCCGCGGTTGGCATCGATACTGCCGAGAAGACCGGCATTGGCGGCCACGGTAAGCTCGTGCTCCATGGTATGGCCGGCGAGGGTTGCGTGGTTGGTCTCAATGTTGAGCCGGAACCGATCGGTGAGTCCGTATTCACGAAGGAAATTCAGGCAGGCGGCCGCATCCGAATCATACTGGTGGGTAGATGGCTCCCGTGGTTTGGGTTCAATGTAGAAGGGACCCTGGTAGCCGATCTTGTCTGCGTGGTCGACGGCCATGTGGAGGAAGGCTGCGAGGTTATCCAGCTCCCGTTTCATGTTGGTGTTGAGGAGAGTGCCGTATCCTTCACGGCCTCCCCAGAACGTGTAGCCCAAGCCATCCAGTTCCTTCGTGCATTCGAGGGCCTTCTTGACCTGGGCGGCTGCGTAGGCGTAGACCCGGGCATCGGGGCTGGTGGCCGCGCCCTGGGAATAGCGCGGATGGTTGAAGAGGCAGGCAGTTCCCCAAAGCAGCTTCTTTCCGGTCTCGGATTGCTTTGCCTTGAGCTTGGCAATGACCTGATCAAGGGCAGCATTGCTGGCGGCGAGGTCGTTTAACTCGGGAGCGATGTCGCGGTCGTGCCAGCAGTAGAAGTCGATGTCCATCTTTTCGAGGAATTCGAAAAAGACATCGACGCGGTTAAGGGCATTCTCGACGGAGGATGTCCCGTCGTCCCAGGGCATCTGGGCGGTGCCGGCCCCAAAGGGATCACCCAGCTCGTTGCGCATCACGTGCCAGTAGGGAGCGGCGAAGCGGAGGTGTTCGCGCATCGTCTTGCCCTCAACGATCTCGTCGGGGTTGTAGTGCTTGAAGGCGAGCGGGTTCTTGGAGGAGGAACCCTCAAACTGAATTTTGGGAGTGGGAAAATATTCTTTCATAGAGGTTAGGGGGAAAGTTCAAAGAATACCCGATTTCGCGCTGGCGCGATACCGTATATTGCGTAATAAATTTTGCAATTTGCGTCAGATGGGAAATGAGAATATCCAGACTCGCCGGGTGGCGATCGTTATGTCAGAGGTGTTCGTGCGCCGTTTGGCTCCGTCCCTTTCGCATTTTGTTCGGCGGCAGCTGGATTTTCGCATCGTTTCGATCCACCGTTCGCCGGAGGAGTTGAAATCGGCATTGGATGCGATCGAGCCGGCTGGTTTGATTACGGAATGGCTTCCCGGGATCACCGATTTTCTCCTGGACCTGGGCTATCCAACCGTGCTTGCCGATTCGGACGAGGTGATTGCGGGCGGGGTCTCGGTCGATGTGGACGACTGGGAGGTGGGCCGGGCGGCGGCTCGCTATTTCCTGCGCGGAGGGCACCGCCATTTCGGTTACCTCGGCAATTCCCTCCCGTATTCGGACCAGCGGCGAGAAGGGTTTACGGAGGTTCTGAAGACAGAAGGATGCGTCATCCATACCCACACGGAATCCGAACCCCCGGGGAAGCGCTACCTCGAGGATCTGCGGGGATCGGGGGCGGGACTTTTGGAGTGGCTTACGGCCCTGCCTAAGCCCGTGGCCGTTTTTGCGGCCCACGACCCCCTTGGTAGGGAGCTTTGCGAAGCTTGCCGGGAGTATCGGATTCGCGTGCCGGATGAGGTGGCAGTGGTGGGGGCTAATGATGATCCGCTCGTCGGGGCACTGAGCTTTCCCCCCCTTTCGAGCGTGCAAATCCCCTGGGACCGGATCGGGATCGCGGTGGGTGAGGCCATGCACGGACTCCTGAATGCGGGCGCGGGAAAGGAAAGGGTAGGCGCTATCTTGATTTCCCCCGGGGGCGTTGAGGTGCGGCAGTCCAGCGATACGATCCAAGCGGAAGATCCGATCCTTCGGAGGGCATTGGGCTGGTTGAACCAACATCATCGGGGGCCAGTTGGCATCGGCGATCTATGCCAGGCGATGCGGGTGTCCCGCCGCTCGCTTGAGCGAAGGTTTGCTGAGTATTTGCGGAAAACCCCCTACCAGGCACTTTCCGAAATGCGGGTGGAGACCGCTCGCCGACTACTGGTCGAGACGAATGAACCGATGCCGTTGGTCGCGGAGTTGGCCGGTTTTGGCGATGCGGAGCGTTTGTCGGTTGTCGTTCGAAGAGTAACGGGGCAGCGACCTTCCGATTTCCGCAAGAGAGCGTAGGGGCTTTGCGGATACTGGTCATCCGCCTCACGGCGGGATGCTACAGATATGGTCATCCGCCTCACGGCGGGATGCTACAGAGAACCTAAGGGAAAAGAACCTTTTGCTTCCGGTCGTCAATCACCGCGGTGCCCACGGCGGAGGATTGAGATGACGAGGTAGAATCCCAGGCAGCCGGAGACCATGAATCCGATCATGCCGATTGCCGGGTAGCCCCAGAGCAAGGGGCGGACTCCGGTGGTTATGATGAGAGAGCTGCCGATGATGAGTGCTGCGGTGACGACCCCTACGGTCAGCCGGTTCATGGAGTTGCGGAAGGTTTCCCGGATGCCCTCGGTACCGGTGTGGTGCAGATTGATCTCAACGTCCTCCTCCTCGAAGCGCCGGATGAGCCGTTGAAAATCGCTGGGGATTTCCTGGAGGCTTTTCAGCGCCCGCAAGAAGGGCCAGAAGTTTTGCCGGACGATGGTCTTCGGGTTCCATCGTTCCCGGTTCAGTTTTACCAGATAGGGACGGGCGCAACCCTGGATGTCGAAGTCGGGGTCCAGGCCCTTCGCGGTTTCCTCGACGCAGAGAATGGCCTTGGCGAGGAGGGCGTAGTCGGCAGGAACATCGATGCCGTTTGTTCCAAACGTGTGGATCAGCTCCAGACCCATGGTGCCGATTTCCGTTCCGGCCGGGCCGACCTTCGTGTTTCGGTTGAGCAGAAGGGTCACGGCCTGCTCGATCCGGCGGCGGTTGACCGGGCGATTGCTGGTGGAAATCCTTTCGGCGACATCGACGACCTTATCCGGGTCGCGGGAAGTAATCCCCGCAAAAAGGTCCGCCAGGTTGTAGCGCATGTTTCGGGTGATCTGCCCGACTTGCCCCCAGTCGAGCAGACAGATACGGTTGTCGTGGGTCACGAGCATATTCCCGCTGTGCGGATCCGAATGAAAGAAACCAGCCACGACAATCTGGTGGAAGACACTCTCACCTCCGACCTGGGCCAAATCCCGGGCCATCTCCGAACCTTGCGGGATCTGATCCGGGGCACTCCCCTCGACCCACTCCGTGATGAGAAGTCGCTTGGTCGTGAACTGGCTGTGAACCACAGGCGCGAAAACCCGCTCCGGGTTCTCATTGAGCATTTGAAATGTTTCCGAATTATGGGCTTCGTTGCGAAAATCAAGCTCCTCCTTAACCCTTTCGTAGGCTTGCCCGACGAGCGAGGGGAGGTTGTAGGGCTTTATCCCCTCGAAGCGCTGGTGGATCTGGCGGGCAAACCAGCCAATGATCTCGAAGTCGGAGTTGATGGTCTTCGCGGAGTCGGCCCGCTGGACTTTGACACAGACCCATTCGCCGGTCTCCTTGAGACGCGCCCGGTAAACCTGCCCCAGCGAACCGGAAGCGACCGGAGTCTTGGGGAAATCGATGAAGACCTTCTCAATGGGACGACCCAGTTCCTTGATCAGAATGGGCTCAATCCGCTTGAAGCTTTGAGGCTCGACGTGGCTGCGAAGTTTCTTGAGCTCCGTCAGCAGCGGCTGCGGGAGCTTGTCTGGGCGAGTGCCGATGATTTGCCCAAACTTGACAAAGGTCGGCCCCAATTCCTCCAGGGCGTTTCGGATTCGCTCATAGGTGGAGAGATGGGCGACCTTTTCCCGAACAAGGTTTTTGAGAAGAAATTGGGGGGTATCGAGCTGCAGCAGAATATCTTCAAAGCCCCAGCGCACCAGGATGGCAATAATTTCCGGAGCGCGGACAGCGTTGGCGAGAAAGTGGAACGGTTTCACGAGTGGGAAGCTGGCCTCATAAGAAGGGAGCGGAGAAAATCCATCCTCGCATGATGCCGGGAGAATGCATGTCTACCACTTCGCCGGGCTGGAGGATCAGCCCTCGCCGTCGTTCGGGAATTCGCGGTGCCACCGGCCCTCCAGGTCGCGAACTCGTTTCTCGAGCGACTGCATTTGGTCCTGGGTAACCACTTGTGCCCGGTTCAACATGTCGGTGAACAGTCGAGTCGCCTCGTTGCGGGCCTGCTCCGTCTCTTTCTCCCCGGATTCGACGATCTTGTTGGTCATCTCTCTCGCCTCGTCAGCAGTCATCTTGCCCTTGTCGACCATCTCCTGCAGAGACTTTTCGATTTTATCTTTGGTAATCACCGCAGCACCCACACCGGCAAACATTGCTTTTTTAACTAGATCAAACATGCGGGAAATTGTAGGCGATCGCTGGGTCTGTGCAATCAAATTTGCGAACTAACGGGAAATGAATGCGATTTCTCCTCATGGGAAAGCTTCACGGGCGAGGACTGCGAATGCGCTGCAGCAGACACCCGTCAAGCAAATGACTCTACCTGTAATAGGAAAACTTTTTCGGATCGAAGGCTTCCCGGAAGGCTTCCCCGACGAAGGTAACCAGAATAAGGACGGCGACCATCCCGAAGAAGGTGGAGGTGACGATCCAGGGGGCATCGAGCCTTTGGGTCCCTTGCTGGAGGAGTTCTCCCCAGCTCGGGGTCGGAGGGGGAATGCCGAAACCCAGAAAATCAAGGGCGGTCAGGGCGGTGATCCCAGAGGCGACAGTGAACGGGATGAAAGTGATGACAATGGATAGGGTGTTGGGCAGGAGATGGCGGAAGATGATGCGACCCGGCCCCGTGCCGACCACTCGGGCGGCCGCAATGTAGTCCCGGGCTTTCTCGCGGAATGATGCCGTCCGCATGTAGTTCGCCATCCCCACCCAGTTGAAAATCACCATGACGAGGAGGAGCGAGCCGATGCGGATATCCGCACCGACGTTGGGGGGAATGGTCGAGGCCAGAATGATTACGACGTAGAGAAAGGGGATGTTGGACCAGATTTCCATCAGGCGCTGGCCAAAAAGATCGATCCAGGAACCGAAATACCCCATGGCGCAGCCGATCCCGATCGCGAGGAGGTACGTGCAAGCCATCAGGGCGAGGGAAAATCCGAGGGCGATTCGGAAGCCATAAATGAGGCGGGCGAGGATGTCGCGCCCGAGTGGATCCGTCCCAAGGTAATGCTCGTGTTCGAAGGAGGGCGGGTAAGGGGGGAAGGAACCCTCGCGGTACACCGACTCATTGGCACCATAAGGTACCAGGGGCATGAGGACCCAGTTCGGATTCCCGGGTTCGGCAAATTTTTCCTTCAATGCCCGATAATCCGCCTCGTATCGATAGTCCTCCCCAAAGGTCTGGCCCGTGAATTCGGATCCGTAGGTCGGGAAGTAGAGCTTGCCCGCGTAGAAAACGATGAGGGCCCTTTGATTGATCCAGAGTTCCGCAAAAGCCGAGGCGACGACAATGACACCAAGAAGCAGAAATGACCAGTAGCCGCGGCGCAGGCTGCGGAAACGGGCGAGTCGACGACGGGTGATCGGAGTCATGGTTCAATCAAATCGTACCCGTGGGTCGACCGCTGCAACGAGCATGTCGGATAGGATGTTGCCGATCAGCAAGAGGATGGAGGAAATCAGGAGAATGCCCATTACCACCGGATAATCCCGCTCGATCAGGGCTGTGTAGCCGAGAAGACCCATGCCGTCGATCGAGAAGATTTTCTCAATCAGAAAGGAGCCGGCAACGAAGAGAGAGAGGGCGTTTCCAAAATTGGTGGCGATCGGAATCAGCGAGTTGCGAAGGGCGTGGCCGAAGACCGTGCGCCGGAAAGACAGGCCCTTGGCAGTCGCGGTTCGCATGTAGTCCGACGCCAAATTGTCCAAGAGACTGTTTTTCATGAGCAGGGTGAGGAACGCAAAGCTTCCGATCAGATAGCACAGGAGGGGGAGGATCGAGTGGTGGATCAGATCCTTCACCTTGCCGGAGAAGGAAAGATCCGCAAAGTCGGAACTCACAAAGCCCCCGGTCGGGAACCATTCCAGCTGGAAGGCGAAGAAGACGAGGAGCAGGGCGGCGAGCACATAGCCGGGAATCGCATACCCCGTGAAGACGACGATTGAACTCAGGCCGTCGAGGCGAGTGCGGTGCTTGATCGCTTTGAGTATCCCCAGAGGCACACAGATGGCGTAGGTCAGGAGGAAGGTGATCAGTCCGTAATAGGCCGAGATCGGGATACGTTCAAGAATCATCGAGGTCACCGGAATCTGGTACCGGTAAGATTGCCCCAGATCCCCCCGGATCACCTGGCCAAGCCATTCAATATAGGCCCGATACCAGGGACGGTCAAAACCGTAGTAGGATTGCAACTGCTGAACTTGAAGCGGCGAGAGTCCAAAACCCTCCGATGAAGCGCGCGAGGTTTCTCCCTCTGCCATTTGTCCCTGCATCAATGCCTGCTCCACCGGTCCCCCCGGCAGGAAGCGCGTGATCGCAAAGACGACCAGAGTGATCCCGATCAATGTCGGTATCACCAGCAAGAGCCTCTTTAGAAAATAAACCTTCACCCGTCCCAAGCTGAAACAGGTGCCGCCCGAAAATCAAAGATAAATCGTCAGAAACTCCCCATCCACCGTCCGACTTAAATTATGATAGTAGCTAATTAAATCCGACTAAGATATAATTAGCCTTTCTATCGACACGAGCAATAAAAAATCTACACACCCGTCAGCAGTATAATAGGACGGAGATATAAATTCGCTCCTGTTCGATTCCAGGTGTGATAGTAAATGATTTAGAGCGAAAACTACCTTATTTTACTTTCCTTCGGGATGATAATTCGAGAAATAAGTAACCTGTCATTTATAAAACAGGACAGAGCTAGAAACCCGGTTCGAACGGTGTTGGAAAGACTCAGAAAAAAATTGCGCCAGACCGGCCAACAACGGC
>CAZWFJ010000051.1:0-22253 GCA_964633135.1 uncultured Puniceicoccaceae bacterium
GGCGGTTGACAGGGCTTGGGTCGATTCCGTGGTCGCGGTTTTCCGCTGCTCCAGGGCGGCGATGGTCTGCTGGATTTGCTGCGGTTGTGGCGGTTGGGACCGGGCCATCTCCAAAATCCTTCGCCCCATTTGCATCGGAGGTTGATTCTCGCCCGAGACGCCGGCTGCGGTCTCGGTGATCTCCTCTGGAGATGGTTCGGTGAGCGAGAGTGACCCCTGGCGGTAGTGCGTGTTCCCCAGGTTGTAGAAGGTGTCGGCCTGGAAGGAGAAGTCATTGGAGAGCCGCAGTGCCTCGGTAAAAAACCGGGAGGCTCTGGCGTATTCCTCCCTCTCATACAATTCCGTGGCAAAGTTAAAGTTGGCCACCGGGTCCGCAGGGTTGGACGCCAGGGCGCGGGCGAAGGGCGTAGACTCGGAGTCGGTGGGGGACCCCTCCACCGCCTGGCGGCGGTCCCCCTCCCCTGGCGACAGGGGAGGATTCGTTTTGGGGGTGGCCTGGCGGCGGTCCCCCTCCCCTGACGACAGGGGAGGATTCGTTTGTGGGGTGGTCTGGCGGCGGTCCCCCTCCCCTGGCGACAGGGGAGGATTGGTTTGGGCGGACAGATCGGAGACGGGGGTGAGGAGGGCGGTCGCCAGGAGGGCGGCCGCAGTCAGGGCGGCGGAGGGGTTTCGCCGGAGGCCCCGGGAGCGCCGGGTTCCGATCAGCGGTTCGAGAGCGAGGAGAAAGAGGGCGATCCCGAGTGGCCATTGGAAGCGCTCAATGGCGGTGCGTTGCAATTGGGATGAAATTTCCTCCTCCGGAATCGAACCCACTCCGGCTTCGAGAACCTGCTCGAGACCGTATCCGGTGGTGCCGAGCGGCACGTAGAACCCACCGGTTGATTCGGCAATAATTTCGAGTGTTTCCGGCTCCAGACGGCTCTGGACGACCTGGCCATTCTCGTCGCGGACGTACTCGACCCGGCCCGTGCGGGAGCGGATGGGAATGGGGGCACCCTCTGGAGTACCCACTCCGACGGTGTAGATGGTGACACCGTTCTCGGCGGATTCCCGGGCCTGGGCGATTCCGCTGCCTTCGAGGTCCTCGCCGTCGGTAATCAGAATGACGATCTTGTAGTTGTTATCGGAAGAGAAAGCCGCCTCGGACTCCTGGATGGCGGCGGAGAGGTCGGTGCCGGCCGCTGAAATTACATTCGTGTCGATCGCCTCCAGGGATTGGAAGAAGGCGTCGTAGTCGAGGGTGAGCGGCGACTGGAGAAAGGCACTGCCTGCGAAGGCGGCGAGGCCGATACGGTCGCCTTCGAGCTGGTTCACGAAATCCTCAATGGCGAGCTTTGCCCGGATCAGTCGGTTGGGCCGGATGTCCTGGGCCAACATGCTGCGGGACGTGTCGAGAGCGAAGACGATGTCAATCCCGCGGCTGCGGCTCTCGGTCCAGGTGTGGCCCCACTGCGGACGGGCGAGGGCGAGGAAGAGGAAGCAAACGGCGAGGAGGAGGATGAGGTTTTTCAGCCGCTTGCGCAAAGGGCTGTAGGATTCGAGAAGATTCTGGACCAGCCGGTCGGATGCAAAGCGCCGGATGCTGGCTCTCCGGCCCCTTCGATCAATCTGAAAGAGCAGAAGCAGGAGCACCACCGCCACGGGGAGGAGGTAGAGCCAAAGTTTGTGGGCGAATTCGATCATTCCGTCAGAATCATTGGTTGGTGGTTTGATTCATTAACCGGGCAGAGGTCGGAAGCGGGTGTTTACGAGAACAAGCTCGAGGGCGAGAAGGGCCAGCGCTCCGAGGAGGGGCCAGAAATAGAGTTCCTCGAATTCCGAATAGTGGCGGAGTTTCACCTCGGTTTTCTCCAGCTCGTCGATCGTGTCGTAGATCTTGCGGAGTTCCTCGGGATCGGTGGCGCGGAAAAATTCGCCCCCGGTAATGCTGGCGATTTCGCGGAGGGTTTCCTCATCGACCCGACTCTCGGCGTATCCTCCGAAGATCATATCGCCATTGGGGCGGCGGAGGATCTTGCCGGAGCGATCGGCCTGGGGCATGGGAACGCGACCGCTCTTGCCGGCGGCGATGGTGTAAATCTTCACCCCAAAAGTATCGGCGGCCTCGGCGGCAGCGATGGGAGGCACCTGCTGAACGTTGTCCTCCCCATCGGTGAGGAGGACCACGATCCGGCTCTTGGCCGGGATGTCGCGAAGACGGTTCGCGCTCATCACGATCGCCGGGCCGATGGCGGTCTGCGTGCCGTCAATCAGTCCGGTCTGGATGCGCTCCAGGTTCTGCAAGAGCCAGTTGTGATCAAGGGTGAGGGGACTCACGAGGTAAGATTCCTTGGCGAAGGCGACCAGGCCGATACGATCGTTGGGGCGCTTCTGGATAAACTCCTCGACCGTGCGTTTGACGATTTCCAGGCGGGTGACTATCTCGTCGCTGGAGGCGAAGTCGAGGGCATTCATCGAGCCCGACACGTCGATGGCGAGGACAATATCAATCCCGCTCGATTCCACCTCGCTATGCCCCTTGCCGAGTTGGGGTCGGGCGAGAGCGGTGAGGAGAAGCAGGAAGGCCAGCACACGCGTGAGCAGAAAGAATCCACCGATCCGAGACCGGGAGCTGCGGGTAATATCCTTGGCGATCGCGACCGAAGAGAAGGCGAGGGCGGCGTTCTTGCCGCGGCGACCGCGCAGGATGATCCAGACCGGCAGCAGCAGGGCCAGCCAAAACCATTCGGGGTCCTGGAAAAGAAAGTCGCTCAACGGGACACCTCCGTCTTCTCATTTGCCTCAACGAAACGGTTCGCTGCTTCGAAGAGCGATTGCAATTCCGCCGGCGAGAGGAGACGCCGGGCGTATTTGGCTTCGTCGATCCGGGAGAGGAAGAAGCTGAGGTCGCTCAGCGCCTCGGGGGAGATCCCGGATTCCGGGTCATCCCCGGCCTGGGCGAGAAATTCCTCGGTCGTCTGCTCCGGGGCGCGGACCCCGGTCGCAGCCTCAATATATTCACGCAGGACCCGCGAGAGGCGGGCCGGAATCTCCTCGCGATGGCCCTCGGCGAGGAGGTGGGTCATCGCGGTAACCTCCCGGTCATAGCACTCTCTGGGGGTGAGGGGGGCGCCTCGCATGAGACGCCGCCGGAGCCATTCGGCAAGCACGAGGAGGAGCGCGGCACCGAGAATGATTGCCGGGATGGCCCAGACCGCGTTCTGCTCCCAGAATCCGGGCACGATCGGCCCGCGAATCGGGCGTAGACCCTCCTCGGCCCGAGCGGAGAGGACCGCAGAAAACAGAGTGGAAGCGGTGGCGATTCCAGACTTCCGGCCTGGGGCAATCCGCGTTCTCATCGCCTTCGCTCCCTCCTTTCCAGGTAGCGGCGCAGCTCGTTGATGTAAGGTTCTCCAGTGCGTAGGGCCAAGCTGCCGAGACCGAGCTGGGCGAAGGCGCGGTTCATCTTCGCCAGCCGCTCGCGGTTCTCCGATTCGTAGCGCTCGCGAATTCGGCGGCTGGAGGTGTCGAGCTCCACCGTTTCCCCGGTCTCCGAGTCCTCCAGGGTGATCCGCCCCACCGCCGGCAGGGAATGTTCGCGCTCGTCGGATAGAAAAATAGTGGTCAGATCGTGGCGCCGGTTGGTTCGCGAGAGAGCGCGAAACGCGGCGTCGCCCCGCGGCAGGTCCGGATCCGGCAGCCTCCCGTCCGGACCTTGCAGAAAGTCAGAGATGACAAAAACCACCGCCTTTCGTTTCAAAAGCCGATTCAGATGGTCCAGAGCGTCAGGCAGGTCCGTACCTTTGCCCTCCGGCTGGAAGTAGAGGATCTCCCGGATCACCCGCAGGATGTGAAAACGTCCCTTGCGCGGGGGGACGTACGTCTCGATGCGGTCCGTGAAGATCAAAAGGCCTACCTTATCGTTGTTGCGGCTGGCGGCAAAGGCGAGAACGCTGGCGATCTCCGCCGCCAACTCCCGCTTGGATTCGGCGGTCGAGCCAAACGATCCGGAAGCCGATAGGTCGACGAGCAGCATCAGGGTCAACTCCCGCTCCTCACGATAGATCTTGACGAAAGGGCGGTCCATCCGCGCTGTGACGTTCCAGTCGATCGAGCGAATCTCGTCGCCGGGGGCATACTCGCGGACTTCCTCAAAGTCCATGCCCTGCCCCTTAAAGACGCTGTGGTAGGCGCCGGAGAGGGCATCGGTTACCATCCGGTTGGTCCGGATCTCCAGTCGCCGGACCTTACGGAGGATTTCCCGGGTCTGGTCTTCCTGCTCAGCCATGGAAGGGATCAGGGAACGGCAACCGTGTCGAATATGCGGGCAATAATTTGCTCGCTGGCTAGGCCCTCTGCCTCCGCCTCGTAGGAGGGGATCACCCGGTGGCGCAGGACGTCCATCCCGATCGTTTTGATGTCGTGCGGGGTCACATACCCCCGCCCTTGCAGAAAGGCCCAGGCCTTGGCAGCGATGATCAGCGAGATTGTCGCCCGGGGGCTGCCGCCAAACTGAATAAAATGATCGATATCCAGCCCATAATCGCTCGGCTTGCGGGTCGCAAAGACAAGGTCGACCACGTATTGCTGGATCTTCGGATCGACGTAAATCCGGTCGACAGTGTCGCGGGAGCGGAGGATCCTCTCCAGGTCGATGACCGCATCTACTGAGGTGTTCGGGCGGGTGCTGCCCATCTCCTGCAGAATCCGCAGCTCCTCCTTCTTGCTCGGATAGTCGACTCGCAGCTTCAGCATGAAGCGGTCGACCTGAGCCTCGGGGAGGGGATAGGTCCCCTCCTGATCGATTGGGTTTTCCGTAGCCAGGACGAGAAAGGGCTTCGGGAGCATGTGGGTCTCGTCCCCCAGGGTCACCTGCCGCTCCTGCATTGCTTCGAGCAGGGCACTCTGAACTTTCGCCGGCGCACGGTTGATCTCGTCTGCCAGAACCACGTTGGCAAAGATCGGGCCTTTGCGCGTCTGAAACTCGCTTGTGCGCGGGTTGTAGATCAGCGTCCCGATCACATCCGCTGGCAGGAGATCCGGCGTAAACTGGATGCGGGAAAAATCCGCCCGCACTGCCGAAGCCAACGTCCGCACCGAGAGGGTCTTCGCCAGCCCAGGCACTCCTTCGAGCAATACATGACCATTGGCCAACAGCCCCACGATCAGGCGATCAATCAAATACTCCTGGCCGACAATGACCTTGCGGATCTCCGCGCGCAGCTCTGGCACCCAGGTCGCTGTCTCCTCCACCTCTTTTTGAATTTCGTCAGGTTCCTCTGTCATGATTTTTCTAGTGATAATCGTTACGGATTCTCCAATAGTTCCATAATGCGCAGATCGGTGGGGCGGAACACGATTTCCTCGTCCGTTACCTCCCCGGTTTCCTCGTCGAATTCCTCGGTGACCATTCGCAAATTGGTGTAAAAGACAATCATCCGCTGGCCCTGGAGCAACGACATGCTCTTCCAACGGGAGTCTCTCGGGGGCGCATCGGGAAGTTCCATCACGTAGCGATACCAGAATGACTCGCCCGGCTGGAAAGGGAGATCCACGTTGCGCTCGTCACCGGGTTTGAGGAGAAACTGCCCCTCGCCCATCCGATCATTCTTTATCATCACGACAATTCGATTCTCCATCAAGTTGATGAGCCGCATCGTCAGAGGCTGGGGACCCTCGTCGGGTTCGGTGAAAATACGCCGCAGCATCTGGTTTTCAAAATTGAAGTAAAAAACGAGATACGCGGAGCTGGTATCCTCGGGCACGGGTTCCCGGATCACCGGAACCATTGGCTTTTCGCCGGTTTCCGGATCCACGTTCCCCTCCCGGTAGAGGGTAATGGTGTCATTCTGGATGACCACGTCCTTTGCCGGGCCGAAACGATTGGAGCCGATACGGAAGGAAACGAATTCGTCGTCGGGGGCGCGGACGAAGAATTCCGGAAGTCTCACTGAGGAAAGGAAGGCTGCGGAAAGCTTGACGGTGGGCACTTCTTCAGGATCAGTCTGGGCGAGGGCAGGATTGCTCCATAAAAGAAACAATGTCGCGAAAAGGGAGGGGAGAAGGAGCTTTGATCGCATGGAACCTTTTTGGTTAAATCGGCGTCCGAAAGCAAACAAAAAACCTTTTTGCCAATCGCCACGGGCGCGATTTTTTAAGCGGATTTTCCGCAAGGTAGAAGCGGCATGATGCCAGAAGTGTTCGGCATCCTTTTAGCTAAGGACCTCTCAGAAAATAACGGTAGCAATCGGACTGGCTTTCAGCTGAACAGATTCTTTCCAAGCCCCTTCCCCACTCTTCCTCGCCCTAAATTTCATCGTCGCCAAGCCAGCGGATCGAAACGATCTCAAACTTCCGACCGAATTCGTCGGCGGGAATCCAGTCGGCGCGAATGCCGTCGGCTTCGGATGCAACCCGATAGGGATTGACGGGTTTGATTTTCCGCTGGACGACGGTCTCCAAATAGGCGCGGGAGGTGACTTCACCTGTTACCGGATCCACGACATCGCCGTAGCTGCGAATGAGAAAGGTATCGCCCCGGGCGGTGAGCGCCGGGCCGATCATGCTGAGAATGTCGCCCTGGGTAACGAAACCGGGGGCACCTTGGAGGAGCTGGCCCGCCTCGCTGGCGGGGGCACCTGCGATGTGCTCGGCGTCGAGGTGGTGGCGGCGGGCCGGCTCGATGCGGAGGTAGGTGTTGTTGTCGGAGTAGGCGTTCGAAAGGGATCCGGAATTATTGTGAATAATATCAGACATGCCTCCGAGGTCCTTCGTGCTGAGGCCGAAGACGCGGTCGTCCTCCATGTTTTTCGCATCCGGATAATTAATGCCGCCGTTGATGCCGGAGACATTGATCGCCCGCTGGATGGCTCCGTTCAGGCCAGAAAGACCGGGAAAGGGATCGTAGGCGGGGTTGATGAAATCGGTGACTCTCCCATTTCCCTTGCCAAAGCCATCGGAGTCGGTGCGGGCCCCGTGCCAGGGGGTGCCGGGGTCGTTCGCACCCTCGGGGGCGACGAGGCGGCGGTTGACAAAATCGGCCACGGAGTAGAAGGGACCGCGCAGTCGTACCTCATCGACGATGCGCTCGGCGAGCGCCTCAATCTCCGGGTCGGAGAGGTAGCGGAAGCCACCGAGGATGTTCGAGTAGTCGCGGGTGTTGTCCGCGCCGTAGGTGGAGGGAGTGTCGGCGGCCGAACCGGCGGCGGCGAAGGTGAACTCCACCGGATTCTCCACCGGGTCGAGGGAGCGGGCGATGGGGACGGTCTCGCCGGGGTTTCTCCCGCCGGACTGGGCCTCCAGCTCCAGGTCGCGGAAAGAGGTCAACAACGCCTTCCACGCCTCGACGCTGGTCGAGTTGACGTTGAAGCCGCCAAAGTTGTTGAGATAGGCAGCCGCGTCATCGAAGTTTTTCACATCGCTGGAGGTCGCCCCCTCTTCGGCGATCAGATCGGTGTCGAAGCGGATGCGGCTGTTCGGGAGGGGATCGCTGTTGTCGGTATCGAAACTATCCGGCAGCGAGGAGAGGAAGAACCGGTCCCAGAGGTTTTCGTTGAGCAGATAGGAGATGTCGAGGAGGTAGTTGTTGGGGTTGTTGGGGGTCTTTTCAGGGGGTGCGAACTGGCCGTTGTGGTTTACTTTTGTGCCCATCTCCCGGCTGTTCAGCCCGGCGATGGCCTCGCGGTCGGTGTAGGGCGGGGCGTCGCTGTTGCCGATCGGGAAGGCGGCCAACCAGTTGTAGGGCGAGAGGTTGATCTGCTGGAGCTGGCCGAGGGAGAGAATTTCGGAATTGGGCCGCTTGACGTTGCGGATGGCCAGATGGGTGAGGGGTTCGTAGTCGCTCTCCTGCACGCCGTCATCGTCGTAGCGGGTGGCGGCGATGATGGCATAGGCACCATCCGGTCCGTCGTATTGGTATTCGTCCCAGTCCTGGCCGTAGGTCGTACGGCCGAGGCCGCTCAGGTTGAAGAGCCAGTCGGTGTTGTGATTGATGTTCACATCCAGTCCGCTGCGGCGGCTTTCCACGAGGAGATTCTCGGTCAAAGACGTCGAGCCGAGATTGAAGCGGGAGAATACCGGCTGGTAGGAGCGGTAGCCGTCATCACGCCCGGCGAGGTCGATCATGTAGTTGCCGGAGTCAATATTGCTATTGTATCTCGGGCTGTGGGTAAACGGCTGGATGAAGCCGCGGGAGAGTTCGAAGTTGGAGGCCGTGCGGTCACTGTAGTCCTGCTGGTTTTGGGTCATGAAGTTGTTCTTGAACTGGGCGCCAAACTGGTTGAGCTGCCGCATTTCCACCACGCCGTAAGGGTCCGGGCGACGGTCCTCTTTATTTTTTTTGTTTGCCTGATACCACTCGTTCCCAAACCAGCGCCGGAGACGTCCGGCATTGCCGACGCTTCCGAAATCCATGGTCTCGGAGATGGTTTCGTCGCCGTCGGCAAAGGCCAGACGGACGTAGGGGGTGTTCTTGTCCTGCCCGAAGTTGCCGCTGGTGGCGAAGATGCGGACATGAGCATCCGGTTCCGCAAGGTTGCTCGGGATGGGAACCGAAGGGTTCATCTCCGCAACCGGGAAATACATCGTGTCCACGTTGTTCGTATCAATGCCCTCGGCGAGGTCGATGGTGTCCCCCGGACTCCACTGCTGGTCGCTGCGGACGGAGAAAATCTTCGCCTGCCCGGCTTCGAAGCCCGCCGTGATGCGGAAGCGCAGGATGTGGTCGATCTCCGATTTTTGGGGCTGACCCCCGGGAATGACGATCCGGTCTCTCTGGCGGGCGGCGACCGGATTGCCCGTGGCGGGGTTGACCGGCAGGTCCCCCTGGTTGCCGTCGAGGTTGCCATTGCGGAAGGGCGTGAAGGTGAAACCAAACTCCCGGCCCTCCAGGAAGCTGGCATCGCCGTTGTCGGCCTTGTCATCGTTCTTTGTATTGATCTCCTTGTTCTCCGCGCGGGCCGCTCCCGAAGCAAAGTGACCAGCCGGGGTGAGGTAGTAGTAGTAGTTGCCGAACATGTCGTTGATGCCGTCGGTAGGGTCGTCATTGGGGCCAGTGGGGACGCCGGGGGTGGTGTTGTCGAGGTTGTCGTGGATGCCGTTTCCGTCGTCCTGCCCGTCGTTGTCGATGTCATCCCCATCCTCATCGACCCAGGGTGTAGATGGATCCTCGATGGTGGGACCGGGCACGTACACCTCGTTGCCTGTGTTCGGGTCGATTATCTCTTTGAATTCAGGATCGAGCGGCGCGACCACGAACAGATTGGCGGTGTAGGAATAGGCGATTTCGACGATGTACTCAGTGCTTTCGAGGGCGGCGTCGTAAGGATTCCAGAGCACAAATTGCGGAGCAACATGCATGTTCACGGTTCGGTCATTGCGCGAAAATCCAGCCATGAGGTTGTAATAGGTGAGCACCGGTTCCGCACCCTCGGTCGGGTCGATGCTGCCGCTGCCGCCGCCGGTGGCCTCGTTTCGATACCATTCCTGCAGACGCCCGAAGGTCGGAAAGCGGTTGGGCATATTGGGCAGCTCAATGAGGGACATTTCGGTCGTTCCCGGGAAGCCGTCGTTGTCGCCGCCATAGGCGGCAAACCGGGGGTCGTCATCGTCGTAGCGGTCGGGGTCGGCGACGGGGTCGTTGTCGCCGGGGCCGCCGCTGCGGTTTTCGAGATAATGAGTCAAATCCTTTTTGAGGCCGCCCAGCACCGGGTCGGTGAAGAGGCCGCGGGAAAAGGACGTAAGGCTGTGAAAGTTGCGCCGCAGAGGGTCCTCCTCGGGGTCGCTCGGATTCAGGGCGGGGTCGACCAGTCGGAATTGGGAGGGGACGACAACCTTCTCAAAAATCTCCGAAAAGACATCAATGTTATTCCTGTCAAAGGCCTCGTCAAAGCCCTCCATGCGCTCCCAACCGAGACGTTGGGGAACTTGCAGGCGGTTGCGGTAATCAACGGAGCCAACGGGCGCATTGGCATACGGATCGCGCACCGCGAAGTTAGCTTTGATGCTCTCATCGGCCACCCAGTAGGCGTAGTGAGCATCGGGACCGGCGACTCGCTGCCGAATCACCTCCACCCGACCGTCGATCCCATCGGCGGAATTGTCAGCGTCGACCGCGGCGCCTTTGGAGTTTGGGGGATCGACAATGCCGACGACGGTAACGATGTCCTCTTCATCCTGATCTGCACTCAATTGGTCCCGGAGCGGCCGGTCGGGAGTCAGGTATCCGGACGGGTAAGTGGTCACCGGACTTTGGTCGTCGGGCGGGGCGAACGGAATCCGCTCGTTGCCGCTGACGATCCAGCGGGGGAGCTGGGTGCGGTTGAATTCGCCAAAGACGGTTTCGCCGGGATCGTTTTCGTAGACTTGGCGGGGACGCGGATCAGGACTGTCCGGATTCGTAAAACGGTCGACCCGATAGGTGGTGTCGTAAATCCCGGTCCAGTGGGGGTTGCGCTTGGCTCCGGGGTCATCAGAATTCGCCCCGTCGTTCCACCAGTCATTGAGGGCCGCATCCCAAGCCTCCCTCTCGGAAGGGTTGAGGAAGGTGCCGCCTTTGACGAGGTCCAAATAGGAGCGGTTGACGCTTTCGTCTGCAAACGAGCGAAATCCGAACCCGGGATTGTCATAGAGGTCACCCGTGCCAGCTACGACGTCTTTCGGCGGATAAACCGTCGTGGCGGGTGCGGTGGCCCGCTGATCGACCCCGGCGTGCTTCTGTAGCTCGCCGAGGGCGATCTGCATGCCGAGAACGGCATTCGAGCGGGCTTTGAAACTGGTGAGCTGGCTCGCGGCCGACTGGGTCTCGATCTGCGTGAGGCTGACCAGCGTCACGAGAAGGAGAAGGATAAAGGCCATGAGTGTCAGCGAGATGATGAGGGCAAAGCCCCGCTTGGCCGGAAATACGGGGCAGGAGCTGGTCGCGCACTCTCCGCGTGAGACAAAAATCTCAGATGGGCCAAATCGAGGATCCGTTTTTAGGGGTGTGTTCATCGCAGATTGTTTAGTGGGGTTAACAACGACTGTTACGCTCTCAGCGCGTGTTTTCTGAAAAATTGAGCACTTTACTAAGCATCAACTCTTCTTTGAGCGCAAGTAAAAACCGTAGTATTCAAAATCGCCGGGGACGAATTCGATATTTTCTTTTCCTTGAAAATGTGCATACTAGAGGTATTTTATAGAAATTGATCATGGCGAAAAGTAAATCCAGAAAACGAAAAGGGCATTTAACCCGGCCTCCGAAGCGGAAGACGACACAGGCCTCCGATCCGGTACCGATGAATTTGACGGCTGAGGACATTGCGCGCTTTGAGACGGGTGATTCACCCGGCGAGCAGGAGGACGGCGGGATCCCCGATAGCAAGGTCCACCCGTCGATGTTTCAATCGAAACGCTATCGCAGGTTCAAGGAACAATGCCGCCGGGTCCGGGAAAATGTGCCGGATGAACTCAAAACTTTCGGCACTCAGGACGTCCCGGATCAGGAACTGCGGCACTGGCTGCGGCAATACGCACGGAGATGGGAAGAGGGCCGGATTACCCGCTGGCAGGAGCAGTTTTTCAAATCCATCGGTTTTACCGGTGTCTTTCGCACACGGCCCGGTTACACGGGTGAAAAACGCGACGCCACAACCACCCGCGAAGACTTTCGCAAGCGTTGCGAGGAGATACGGGCCAATCTGCCGGAGGGCCAGGAGACCTTCGCCATCTACGATGTGAAGGATCCGAAAACCAGCCGCTGGCTCTCGCGCTACCGCCGGCTGCGCAACTCGGGCAAACTGGCTTCCTGGAAGGTGGAGGCACTCACCGAATTTGGCTTTAACTGGAAAGGCGGCCCCCGTCCGTACGATCCAAACGCGCCCCGGCCTCCGAAGAATATTGACGAGTGCGATGAGAGTTCACACGTCTACCGGCAATTCAAGGAGCGGTGCGAGGCCATTCGGGCCAGTGTCCCCGATGAACTTGAGACCTTTTCGATCGGCGATGTTTCCTCCCACGAGCTTCGCCAATCCCTGCTGCGCTACCTCAAGAGGCAGGAGAAGGGCACACTCGGGAAGTGGAGAAAGGAACTCCTCGAGGGGATCGGATTTAATTGGACCCTCGGCAATATCCCAGAGAATCCGAAGGCGAAACTGTCTGGTGCGGATTTGGCCCGGTGGGAAACGAATTTTGCCCGGTTGCAAGCCATCCTTAAAACCGCTGAGGATCCGATGATCGCCCTGGTGCGCCTGGACGATGAACTTTTCGACTGGTTCACCCGCGAGTTGGCCCGGCTCCGTGCCGACCGCATGGACGATGAAACCCGGGCGAGAATGCGATCGCTGATGCCGGAACTCCCCGATGCGGAGGAAATCAAGGAGCTAAATGCCTGGAGACGCTTGTTGCCGATCTACCGGGAGATCTATGGTGACGATGCCGCCTCAATCATTCGGGTGACGGAAGATTCCGTGCGCAGGCGACGAGCAGATCAATGGGCCGATCGGCAGCGTGAATCGAAAAAAGAAGGGAATCTCGCCGCATGGAAAATCCGCTTGCTCGACGAGATCGGGTTTGATTGGGAGCAGTCCAGCGTGGTCCAGCGTATGCATGAGCGCTGGTATGCAAATCTCGACCGTCTGCTTGCGTTGCAGGCCAAGCATGGAAAACCACTGCCCGTGAAGATGGCGATCTCCAGTGGCCTGCAAACCTGGATGTCCCGGATGCGGAGCTATCACGCCAAGGGGACCTTGCCTCCGAAAGTGCTCAAGGTCTTTGAGGAAAAAGGATTCGAATTCGACGGGGTAGGAGCCCGAAAGAAAAGACTCGAACAACATTGGCAGCGGTATTTTCGAAAACTGCTGGCCTATCGGGAACGATTCGGAAACGCCCAGGTCCCCGTAAGCTTCTACGAGGATCGCAAACTGGGCATGTGGCTGAGCCAACAGCGCGAGCGCATGAAGGCGGGGACGATCGATCCAGACAAACGGAGGGCACTCGAGGAGCTGGGAATCAAACCCAGGTACTCGGGCCGGAGAGGACACAAACGCCCGATCGCAACTTCGCCCTGGCTGAGAAATTTCCGGCAACTCGAGAAGATCGCGGCCTCCCGCCCAGACGGCAAAATCCCAGACGAGATCGAACTCGAACATAGATACCGTTACTGGCTGAGACGCCAATACAAAGCCTTTGCCAAAGGGATTCTCGAAAAATGGCAAGTGGAGGGCCTTCGGGGAATCGGTTTCGATCCCGCTGAGGTCCCCGAAGTTCCGGCAATCAAGCGAATCAACCAGCACCGCTGGGAAACCAATTTGAAACACATTCGTGAGTTTGTCGCCGAGCACGGCCACATCAGCGTCCCCAAAAAGCCTGAGAATCAACCCCTCCTCTCCTTTCTTGCGCGCGTCCGGGCCATGAACCGCCGGGGCGAACTCACCGAGCAGCAGCAGAAGGAGCTGGCGGACGCCGGGATGGTGATGGATCCAACCATGATTCCAAGCTATTCGTGGTACGTCCAGTATAAAAATCTTTGCGCCTATCACGCAGAACGCGGAACTTGCACCGTTCCCCGCCGGGAGCCACCCTTTATACAGTTATACGATTTTGTCGCGCAACAGAAACAGCGCGGGCGCACCGGGAAACTGACCCCCGAACACATCCGCCTGCTCGACCTCCTCGACTTCCCCTGGTACGGAGGACGACCGACCCCGCGTGGCTCATTGGCGAAACAAGGCGAATGATGGACGATCTTAGTGCATCCGGTGCGCACTAAGCCGTGCTTGAATTCAAACCCTCCGACTCGAAAGCAAATCCATGGGCCGGGGGGTTGTCGGGATCAAGTTCGCTGACGGGGCGGAATGAACCTCTCGTTTCTTGCGTTGTGTTGCACCTTTCTGAACATTGATCCAATCGCGCGCAGAGGCGGTCGAACCGCAAAGGGCTCCCCTGTTCCTTATCGTGATTCCGTTTGGTCTCGGGCTTGTGGCCAATCGGGTTCTTCCGTTGGTCCCGGCAATACCGGCCCTTGTGCTCGTGACCGGACTACTGGTGATTTTGATCATTCCACGATGGAAAGCACAAAGGGCCACGTGGCACTTTGTCTTTTTCATCGCAACTTTCAGCCTCGGGGGAATGTACGGCGCACGGGTTATGCCCAGAATTGAGAATCCCGGGAACCACCATCCTTCTCCTCCGCGTGAGGAAGTTCTTTCCGCCGAACCGGTCCAAACTTTTGTCTCCCCCCCCTATTCCTCCCTCCAGTTGGGACTCGGGCAGATCCCGGGAGAGGAGGGGCTGCTTTACTTCAAAGCTCCGGGCGGAAACGCCCTGCAACCTCTCCCTCGCGGATTCTTGGTCGAGTTTTTCGGGGTGAAGCGGCCATTGGAGCACCTGGTCGACGACGCAGGGTTTCGCACCTATCTGAAGGATCGGGGAGTGACGTTCGGCGTGGATTCGTTGCGCCCAGGCAAACCCGTTGCTCTCGAGAGCTTGTTCCGAGCTGTTTTCTTCCATCTTCTCGAGAAGAGCAAAGAGGCGCTCACCGCCGGCTCCTTACCGCTCAATCCAGAGACCCGTGTTTATCAGGCACTGGTTCTGGGGCAGCGAACTGGTCTCGATTCCGATCAGAAAAGAATCTTTCGCGATACCGGAACCGCTCACCTCTTCGCCATTTCCGGGCTGCATGTGGGACTGGTCGGCGGCTTTTTGTTCTTCCTGCTGCGATCCTTGCGGGTCCGAACTCGCATCCAGATCTTCGGAACCCTCTCCATCCTCCTCTTCTATGTGCTTCTTACGGGAGCCACCCCGTCTGCGGTCCGCGCCTATCTGATGATCGCCTTTCTTCTGGGAGCAAAGGCTTTTCAACGGGCTTATTGCCCCACGTCCGCCCTGGCTGCCTCTGCTCTGGTCGTACTCCTGATCGATCCGCTCCAGCTGTCCACCCTCGGGTTCCAGCTTTCCTATATCGTGGTGCTCTCTATCCTGGTATTCGGAGGACCGCTCTCACAAACTCTGATGAAGCGGACCGATCCAGAGTATTGGCTCCCAGGCCAGTCCGGCTCCCCGTTTCACCGCTCGCGACGCTGGCTTTTCGGAAGCTTTGCGATCAGCCTTGCCGCTTTTTTCGGAAGTGCTCCACTCATAATGGATCACTTTGATATCCTGCCCCTTTCCTCAGTTTTTCTCAATTTGCTGCTCATCTTCCCGGCAACCATTGTCCTCCTTATCGGCTTTGTCTCCCTCTTTGCCGGTCTTTTCGGTGTCCTCTGGCTTTCGGCCCCCTTGAATATGATTGCCGGGTGGATGATCGGCGCAATGACAGGTATTGTCTCAACTGCTGCAGACCTTCCGCTCTCCGCCATTCCAACCGATTTCGTCAACCCGTGGGCCGGCCCGGCTGGAACCTTCCTGTTTCTCGCAGCCGTGTTCTGGACTGCCAGCCGACCACGATTTCGAATCCGCTACCTCGCACTGCCCGCAGCCTGCGTTGTCCTCACCGCACTATTCGGAAGAATTCCCATCGCCGATCTTCCCTAGATCCCGAACCTTCTCCCCCACACGAATCGCCCGCCATCAGCCCTGACGCCGTCGATGGTATTTAGACACTTCCCGACGAAATTCGCGTCGCAAGCTTCTCAAAACAACCCAAATCCCACAAAAATCGCGCCTCAAGACGAAAATTACAGGACTGGGCTAAAATAATACAGGGAGTTTACGATATTTTAACATATTCGATGGAAGGAACAGTTTCCGTCGCGAATAGCGTTGACCTGACGGCTTGCGGGCGGCGAAATTCTATCATGCGCGTCCTCGGTCTTCTTCTATTTTCCTCCCTGCTTTGCAGCGTTCTCTCTGCCCAGTCTGCTACCCGGCTGCCGGAAATTACCCGCGAGGGAACGAGGAGTGAATTGTCGATATCGATTCAGGCCACCGATCCCATGGTGGAGGCACTGGCCAAGCGCGCGTTTCAGCTACACGGTGCTTTCCGCGTTGTAGCGGGCAACGCGGATGTCTCACTCCAACTCCGCACCTCCGGGAATGACACGATTTTATTCGGTGCGGAGACCGGGCGGACGCAGTTCAATGGAACGGTTACTGGAGAGGACAAACTCGAGGCTACTGCCATGGCCTGCGACGATGTGGTCGAGAGGTTACTTGGCATACCCGGATTCTTCGCCGGGAAACTCGCCCTTGTGGGGGATCGAGACGAGAAGAAGGAGATTTTCGTTGGAGACCTGTTCTTCCAGAAGATGCGACAAATCACCAGCGGCGAGGGGAATTCCCTGAGTCCAAGGTTTTCTCCCGACGGGACTCGTCTGCTGTACACGACTTATGCTCCGACGGGTTTCCCCGATATTTACGAATTCATTTTGGCATCCAGGCAGTCCCGACCCTTTGCCACCTACAAGGGAACCAATACAGGGGCAATCTACAGCCCGGACGGCTCTAAGGTCGCGATGATCCTTTCCTCCAGTGGCAACGCCGAACTTTACGTCTCGGGTGCGGATGGGCGTTACCCCAAACGCTTGACGAACAATCGCAGTCTCGAAGCCAGCCCGACCTGGTCCCCGGATGGCCGAAATATTGTCGTAACCTCGGACCAAATGGGAAAACCGCAACTTTACGGAATCGCTGCCACGGGCGGAAGCATGACACGCTTGCCAACAAACATTAGTGGCTATTGCTCTGAACCCGCATGGAATCCTCGCGATGCCCGGCTAATAGCCTTCACCGCCGCAACTGATGGCGGATTTCAAATCGCCCTCTACAACACCGCCACGCGCGAAAGTAAATTCCTGACCACATACTCCGGAGATGCCATCGAACCCGCTTGGCTCAACGATGGCCGCCATCTTCTTTTCACCGCCCGTAACAATAACAACACCCGGGTTCACATTCTTGACACGGAGAGCGGGAAAACCGCCCCGCTGCACTCACAGCGATTCGGGCAGTCCTCCCAGGCAAATTTTGTGATGCCCCGCTGAGAAATGCGGCCAGCCTATTCGTTCAGGGTTCCTTTTGTCGAGGCTACCTCTCCACCGCGTCGCGGGTCGATCTGAGTCGCCTCATCAAGTGCCCTCGCCAATCCTTTGAACGCCGCCTCTGCCAGGTGGTGAGGTTCCTTTCCGGCTTCGCGGCGGATGTGCAGGTTGATGCGGGCCTGATTGACGAAGCCCTGAAAAAACTCGCGAAACAAGCCGACATGAAAGTCCCTGACAAATCCCGGCGAGGTCGGCAGGTCATAGTCCAGCCACGGGCGGTTGCTGACATCCACTGCAACCCGCACCAATGACTCATCCATTGGCAGGAAAAACGACCCGTAGCGGCGAATTCCCGCCTTGTCCCCGACGGCCTCAAAAAAGCAGTCTCCGAGGACAATGCCGGTATCTTCGACCAAGTGATGGTAATCGACCCCAATGTCGCCGGTGGCTTCGATCTTTAAATCAAAGAGTCCATGCACCGCAAAAAGCGTGAGCATGTGATCGAAAAAAGGGATGCCGGTATTGATCTCCGCCTGACCGGAGCCGTCCAAGTTCCACTCGACTGAGATTTGGGTCTCGGAGGTTTCCCTCCGTCGGGTCGCTACTCTTTGTTCAGCCATTGTTTAATTGTGTCCCAAAGGAACATCATCTGATCCTCGTCGCCCATACTGATTCGGAGGAAATCCCGAGTCAAGACATGGCTTCCGAAGTAGCGGACCAGGATTCGGTGCTCCTTCAAAAACGAAAACAGATCCTCCGCAACCCCCTTTCCGTATGTCCCATTCCGCCTTGCCGGGCGGACAAAGAGAAAGTTCGCCTGAGAGGGGTAGACTTTCCAGCCGAGAGATTCGAACTCGCGACGATAGAAATCCCGGATGTACGTAATCTTGCCAATGGTGGCCTCGTAATAGCCAAAGTCATCAAGAGCTGCGATCCCAGCCGCCTGGGCGATTCGGTCGAGATTGTAGGAATCTCGGATACGGTCCAGCAGACCGATCACCTCTGCTGACCCAACCCCGTAGCCAATCCGAAAACCGGCGAGGCCAAAAGATTTCGAAAAGGTGCGGGTTGCGAAAAGCCGCGGGAAACGGCCGAGAAGCGGGACGATGCTGCCCCCGGAGAAGTCTCCATAGGCTTCGTCGACGACCAGGATTCCCTCAAATCGCTCGGCCAGCTCCTCAATCTCAGCCAGAGGAAAGACGACTCCGGAGGGAGCGTGCGGGCAGGTGAGAAAAAATAAGTTGAATCCACCTTGGAGGATCCTTTCCACCGGTAGCCGAAAGGGAATCTCGAACGGCACCGATTCCCAACGGGATCCATTGGCAGCGGCCAGAACCGGGTAGAGTGAATAGCTTGGATCCATCGCACCCGCCTTGAGTTTCGCATCGCTGAAAACCCGGATCAATAGATTCAAAATGTCGTCGGATCCATTTCCTGCGATCACTTGTTCGGGTTCCAGCTTCCAGTGTCGGGCGATTCGCGCCCGCAACTTCCGTGCCGGCGGATCTGGATAAAGGGCAGTTCGCTCGACCTCAGCCCGCGCCGCATCGACAACCATCGGACTCGGGGGAAACGGGCACTCATTCGTGTTCAGCTTTACCCATCCGGATTCGTTGATCTGCGCCCCGGGAACGTAGGGATCGACCGCGAGGATCTTCGGTGAGGCCAATTGGGAAATCTCAATCTGCTGTTTCATTTATTTTGGGCATTCGCACGAATTCGGTACCGCAGCGAAGCCGCATGGACGGGCAAAGACTCCATTTCGGCAAAGGCCTCAACCACTGGCAAAACCGTTCGGTTGGCCTTGGCATTTGACCGGACAATGCTTGAGCGCCTCATGAAATCGATCGCCTGAAGCCCTCCCGAGAAACGCCCGGTTCCGTCAGTCGGCAGAGTATGACTGGGGCCAGCTATGAAATCGCCCAGCACTGTAGGAGTCTGATAGCCCTGCAATATGGCACCCGCAGTCGTAATTGAGCGACTCAAATAAGAAATCAACTCCGGGGCCACTTGCAATTCAAGATGTTCCGGAGCTACCTCGTTGGCAAAGGCCGCTGCCTCCTCCTTCGAGTGATAGATCCCGACCAGGAATCTAGATTCGAAGATGCGATCCATCGTCTCTGAATCTTCAATTCCCGCCAGCTGGCATTTCAATTCTCCCTCGATCTTCTTCCAAATCTCCCGGCTCGGTACGGCGAGGTAGATTTTCTCCTTTCCGGTACCGTGCTCGGCTTGAGAAAGCAGATCCGCCGCGACCCAGGCAGGATTTGCTCCCTCGTCGGCGATGACCATCACCTCGCTCGGTCCAGGCAAAAGATCAACCCCCACCCGCCCGAACACTTGCCGCTTGGCCTCCATGACGTATGCATTGCCCGGTCCGGCAACCATGTCTACCGCCGGGATCGCGCGCGTCCCGAAGGCCATAGCCCCAATTGCCTGCGCCCCGCCAATCCGGTACACTTCTTGAAGGCCCAGGGCATAAAACGCCGCCAGTAATCCATCTGCCACCGAACCGTCGTTTTGCGGCGGTGTGCAGAGAGCCACTTCCCCAACCCCTGCAACCTGCGCCGGCACTACCGTCATCAACACGGTCGAGACCAAAGGCACCCGTCCGCCGGGGACGTAGAGCCCGACCCGCCGCAAAGGGAAGAAACGTTCGCCCACCGTAATCCCATCGGAGTTTCGCCCCGACCATCCCTTCGGCAAACCTCTCTTGTGAAATTCGCGGATCGCCCGAATCGCCTTGCGGATCGATCGTCGCTTTGCCACAGCGGTCCGCTGCCACCCTTTCTCCATCTCCTCACCAGTTACTTTCACCTGGCTGTGGTTCAAGGAAACCCCGTCAAATCGTTCGGTAAGCTCGAAAACCGCTTCGTCACCCCTTTCGCGCACGGCATCCAGAATAGGACGCACGACCATTGATGTTTCTGCCGTGAAGGAGATCGATTCCTGAAACTTGCGAATCTCTCTTCGAAAGCGAGAAGACTGGATCGTGATGATTTTCACCCTCGAAAGACTTACTTCGGGTACGAGAAGGTCCCCTCGGGAATTTCCGGATTCACTATGATTTTTTCGAAAGTGATGGTGTGGACCAGTTCATCCCCCTCAAACGAAAGAACCTTTTCCCCAAACCGGAGGCCATCTGCCGATTGAACCCCTTCCTCAACGTTAATACTTCCGGTGTCCGTTTGGGTGCCTGCCAGCTTGCCAGTCTCGGGGTCAAAATAACGGATGAACTGGACCCCACCAGAATGCAGAAATCGCACTGCGTCCAGCATCTCCCCCCGAAACTCTTGTTCCCCTAAATATTTCGTGCGGACCTGGGCTCCGGCGGGAAAACGGAAGAAGTAGAGATTCTCCGCCGCATTCGCCTTGAATCGTCGAACCTGATCCAGTGGCATTGCAGCGACTCCCTTCTCGCCCGTCGCCAAATTTTCCTGCACAATGAAACCCTCTTGCTTGTTCACAGTCATCGTGATCCGCCGATCCCCCTGGGTTATTTCCAGCCGCTGGCTCGCTGGTTTCTCCAGCAGCAACGAAACCTCCTGCCCGGTCCCTCCACCCGCAGGTTCCAGCACTCCCGAATAAAGGAGCGAATCGACCGCCTCAATTTTTTCTTCTGGCCCCACGAAGGAGCGGGCTTTCGAAATGACTTCCTCTGCGGTCTTCCCTTGAAGAATCAAGGCACTGCAGAGAAAGAGTAGGAATAGCGAGCGATTCATAATCGTAAGAATCACCCAATTCGCGAAAAACTCAACCCACAAAATCAAAGACCTTGCGCACACAAACGCCACCGCTTCGGTCCAAAACCAACGCCGACTGAAGGTTGAGGCCGCTCGCATTCTTGCAGGGATTTCCAGAGGGGATTTCCAGGACACCCATCATTCCCGAGAATACAACTGATCCGATTGAGAAGATTCTGTACTCGATTTCCCAACGGCTACGGCCAACTTTCCAAAAGGATCAACTTCGAGGATGACTCATAGAAAAACACATCGTTCTGCGGAATTTTGGCATTCTCGGACAGGGCCGCTACCTGATCGGGAGTATCGGCTGGTTCTCGGAAGAGATCGAATCGCTTACTAGTATCTTGTAACAGTTTTTCTTTCGTAGTCGGACCGGCTCTGGACCTTCGTAGCCTTGGCGAAGTCGGTTGCCGTCCGATCCCTTTCGGCTCAATCATCGCTTTGGGTGCCGGGGGCCAAGGCCACCCGACTACGCTTTGATGCGAAATTGATTTTGTTACAAGATACTAGCTCTCTGCACCAAGGCACGGAGAAAAACAGGAAAATTGGACTGACTCCATTCGGATCCCTCTACCTCCGCCGCCCATCTTGGGTCCCTCTGGTCAGCAAAATTCCGTTCAAAAATGCTTGAACATATAAAAGAATTCTTCTTAGCTCCCGTCATTCGAGTGGTGCCTTCACCCTCAACAGAGCTTCTGGAACCCCCTCCATCCTTACAAGGACGCCCGAATCGAGGGCATGTCCAAGGGCGGCAGCGTGGGGAATGGGGAAGACTCAATCATCAGAACCAGTGAATTCCTTCGAGAGGCAGTTAGTGGACCTCGGGATCTCGGTCGCCACGGCCTTTTCCCTTCCCCGTTCCGTCGGGTCGATTTTTGGACTCATTTTTGCCAGTGCCGACCCCATCGGCCTCGAAGACATCATTCACAAACTCGAAATCTCCCGGGGTTCGGCCTCCATGGGCCTGAACTTCCTCCTCAAAATGGGAGCCATCCAGGCCATCCCACCCCCCGGGGGCACCCGCCGCACCCTCTACGAACCCGAAATGTCGCTCCGACGCCTGCTCGACGGCGTCCTTCAGGCAACGATTCTCCCGCACCTCAACGAAAGCACCGTGAAGATCGATCAACTTTACCTTCCTTCTTTGACCGTTCTCTCTTTAAAATTCGAGAAAATCTCCAAGAATATTATTGATGAATCGTGCACAACTGGCAGCAACCGTCGACGCACTCAGCGAGGGGGAACGCTCCTATCTGAGTGCCTACTTAAAAATGAAAGAGCGCATCTGCGATATCTCATATCCCCGCGAGATGTCATCTCGCTTAAAAGCGATGCGGTCTGGGCACGAAATAAAGAGGACAGAAGTTCATGATCTTCACAAGCGGCTGTCGGACAGTGGTCTATGAGTGAATTGACATGGTCTGCTTCACAGCAGGTTGTCGAGCGACTTCTTCAGATTCGTGGAACCAGTATCTTGTAACAAAATCAATTTCGTATCAGAGCGTAGTGGGGCAGCCTTGGCCCAATGGCACTCGGTTAAGCGATGATTTCCGGGTAGAGCGGTCGGTTGCCCGAC
>CAZWFJ010000052.1:0-22111 GCA_964633135.1 uncultured Puniceicoccaceae bacterium
GCGGCAATTCCAGGCTGGCTACTTCGGCTGCATCAACCACATCGACGACCAGCTCTCCCGCGTCCTCGCCCGTCTGCCGGGCAACACGGTTGTCATTTTCACCAGCGACCACGGCGAGATGCTCGGCGACCACCATTTCATCCGCAAGACCCGCGCCCTGGAAGGCTCCGCCCGCGTGCCCTTCCTCATGCGCCTGCCCGCCGAACTCGGCATTCCTGGGAGACAGCGTCGCGACGAAGTCGTGGGCTGGGCCGACATCATGCCCACCCTCCTCGACCTCGCCGGTGCGCCCGTCCCGGAAACCTGCGAGGGCCGCAGCATCCTCGATCTCCTGCGCGGCTCGGGCGAGCCCTGGCGCGAACGCTTCCACGGCGAGATGGCTCAGTGCGGCGGCGAACCCACTGGCATGCATTACCTGACCGACGGCAAAGGTAAATACATCTGGGAATACGGCCTCGGACGCGAACTGCTCTTCGACCTCGAGAACGATCCCCAGGAGCACCACAACCTCGCCGCCGATCCGGGTTGGCGCCCATGCCTCCTCGACTGGCGCGGGGAGCTCATCAACCGTCTGGGCCATCGCCCGGAAGGTTTTGTCGAGGACGGGAAGCTCGTCATCTTCGACGGCCCTATGCCTTGGGCGAGGGAAGACTATCTGGAACAAGGCGCAGGCCTCGGCGGCACCGTCATCCGCGATCTCCCGAAGAAAACCGGGTTGCTACCATAAACCGCTGCAATCTCACTCCTCGATCACTCGCGGCCAACAACCACGCAGGGAGCCAAAATGCCGCATCAAATGAGCAAGGTTTTTGGAGGTCGGCGTCTGCGGCAAGCCCTCCTTGTTCAAAAAAGAGCAGCCGTATGGTGCCTCCAAATCGAGAAGCAGATCGAACATTCTTAACCTGTGAACAAACCGGCTCCAACTTTGAAAGACGTGGCTGCGGCGGCGAAGGTCAGCCTGGCGACGGCATCGCTGGCATTGCGGGGTAAGGCTCCGGCTTCCAAGGCGACTCAACAGCGGGTGCAGGCTATCGCGGAGAAGCTGGGCTATCGGGCAAATCCGGCCATTGCGGCCATGGCTACGCGCCAGAGACACCGGCTTAATACGGGGATGGCGGTGATCACGACGAACCCTGCGGGGCATCCGGCACGCTTCAGGAAAAACGTGCAGGCGTTGAAAGAGGCTTGTGATAAGTTGGGGATGGATGCGCAAGTCTATGACACTCAGAATTATCCCGATGGTAAAGCGCTCTCCCGTCGGCTTTTTGATGTGGGGGTCCAAGGCGTTTTCCTCCAGAGAGTCGCGGGCGACCGGCAGTGGTGGAGTTCGTTTGAGTTCGCCAAGTTCAGTGTCATCAGCCTGGATCGGGATTTCTCCAAGGAAAACCCTGACTTCCATCTGATACGCCTGGCGTTCTCGTCGATGTTTACGCGAATCTGGGAGGAATGCCGACAGCGCGGTTACCGGCGGATCGCGCCAATCGTCTATCATCCGCTCCAGGCCAATCCCGACCACGAAAATTTCCTGGCCATGGCGCTCTGGAAGAGTTGGCGGGAGAACCGTGTGACGCCGTTGGAGTTGCCGACACTTGATGAGGCCGAAGTGCGAGAGATGATTCCGCAGGCACGCCGGTGGTTGGCGCAAACACGACCGGATGCGGTGATCTTGCAAAGCCCCGCCCTGCTTTCGCTAATTGAGGGAAGCGATTTACCCTATGTGGTGGGGTGGGAAGCCGATGGGCCGCATACTGGCGTCCGCGCATCGGAGCACAGGTTGGCCGCCCAATGCGGCGCGCTGATGGATATGCTTATTCGCTCCCGCCTGCGCGGGCCGCAGCCGGAGGCCTATGACGTTGTGGTTGCGGCTGATTGGCACGAGGGCACAAGCCTTCCTCCCAGGTGAAGTGGGAGGTGCCCCCTAAAAAAACCGGCGGCTTTCAATCCGGGGCTTCCATGTCTTGCTCGCGCGAGATGGTGCCGGTCTTCACTGGCTCCGTGGTCGTCGAACCAAGCCGGGGATCAACGACTTCGAAGCGAGCCGTGGAACCGCTGTCATCCGCCGAGTTGCTTGCCAGTTGCACGGTGAACCAGCCGGGATCAACGATTCGTTCCATCTGCCGACTCCAAATCGCAAGCTCTTCCGGACCGAGGGTAAAGGCGACTTCCTTGCGCTCCCCCGGCCTGAGGTGAATGCGACGAAAGCCCCGCAACTGCTTCACAAAAGGCGTGATGGAGGCGATCTCGTCTGTCACATAGCACTGGACGACCTCGGTCCCCGGCAGGTCACCTGTGTTGGTGACTTCAATTGAAGCAGTCAGGGAGCCGCCTACTCCAATGCGCTCGCAGGAAAGTTTGACCCGGTCATACACAAATGTTGTGTAGCTTAGCCCATGACCAAACGGGTAAAGCGGCAGCTTGTCGTGTTGCCGGTAGTCACCCCAGCCTGCTCCATTGAAAAAGGGGCGGCGCAGATATGAACACTGGGTGTGGCCGATGCTTCTGGGAAAAGACATGCAAAGCTTGCCGCCGGGGTTGTTGTGGCCAAAGAGGGTTTCGGCGATGGCGTGCCCAGCTTCAACGCCGCCATACCAGGCCAGGAGCACAGCGTTGCAGCGAGCGGTAAGATCCGCGATAGCCCAGGGACGCCCGCCAATCAGGACCAGCACAGTGGGTTTGCCGAGATCAAGCACGGCGTGGGCCAGTTCATGCTGGCGTCCTGGTAGGCGAATGTCGGCATTGTCGCGCCCCTCGCCACAGGTGCCGCGTGTGCCGCCGAGGGTAAGGATGACGACATCGGCCCTGCGTGCGGTTGCCACCGCCTCGGCAATACAGGCATCATCCGTCTGTTGCGCTTCATCCGGTTGGAAAACGCAGCCATCTGCGACGCTAATCTCCGCTGTCCCGCCAAGTAGGGCCTTCAGCCCTTCAAGTGGTGAAACCGCATTGGCGGTAATTTCACCAATGTAGCCGCCGAGCTCGCAGTGCTGGGCGTGCGGACCGATCAGGGCGAGCTGCGGTGGTGCCGCCGGATCGAGGGGCAGGAGCCCGTCGTTTTTTAACAAGACTTGACTGGCGCGGGCTCCCTCTCGGGCCAATTGACGGTGCTCGTCACAGCCGCAGACCGCTCCCGGATCCTCGCCGAATCCATCACCTTCAAGCAGACCGATCGCGTCCTTCGCCTTCAGCACCCGCCGCACGAGCACATCGATCTCTGCCTCGGTGATCCGGCCCTCACGCACCAGGCGTGGCAGGCGCTGGTAGCACATGAAGTCAGAGTTGCGCCCCAGCACCAATTCCAAGTCGATTCCGGCCTTTAGTCCCAGGATGGCCGCCTCATCGAGGTCGGCCGCCACACGTTGCATCGAGTGCAGGCGGAAGATGTCGATATTGTCACTGACCACGAAACCGGAAAAGCCCCACTCGCGTCGCAGAAGGTCGCGAAGCAACCACAGGTTTGCGTGACAGGGCTCGCCCTCCTGAGAATGGTGACTGGGCATAACGCAGGCCACCTCCGCTTCTTTCACTGCCGCCTCAAAAGGCGGCAGGTGCACTTCCCGCAGGCGGCGCTCGCCGATGTTGACCTCCTCACCATTGATCCCGCCGCGCACTTCGCCATAGCCAGCGAAGTGCTTCACCGTCGCCAGCACATGCCGGCTGTCGAAGCGCTCCTCTCCGCGCCCCTGAAATCCGTGAATGATCGCCACCCCGAGCCGCGAGACCAGGTGTGGATCTTCGCCAAACGTTTCCTCGACCCGCCCGAAACGCGGGTCCCAGGCGATGTCCAGACAGGGCGAATAGCAGTGGTGACGGTCGAGAGCGCGGGCTTCCCGGGCGATGGCTCGCCCCATCCGTTCGACCAGCTCCGGGTCGAACGTGCAGCCCATCGCGATGGCCTGCGGAAAGATGACCGGACGAGCCCCTTCATACCGCTCTGGATTGGCTTCCACATGCCCCTCCCGCCACATCACGCCGTGCAGGATTTCCCCGTGGTTCATCCGGGCAATGCCCAGGCGCTCGTTGGCAGGGGCGTCATTGCCCAGTTCGGCTGCTTTTTCCTCAAGCGTCATCTGTTCGAGGAGTTTTTCGATTTTATTTTTCATGTCATTCTGTAATTTGTGTGGTGCGGGCTTTCAGCACGATGGGATCCTCATGATCCCCGGCGGTCGGGTCGAGTCACGCTTGCTGGTTCTCGTAGAAAACCAGTTTCATCCACTCCTCCCGCAGCCGGCTTTTGACTTCCGCGGAGGCGGGATCGGCGGCCAGGTTGTGCCATTCGTGGGGGTCGTTCCGGTGATCGTAGAGTTCTTCCTCGCCATTTTGGCAGAGGGTATAGCGGTGGAATTGCGAGACGACGGAGTGATGGATGCCGGTGTCGCCACGGACGGAGGTGAGGGCAACGGGCGGGCCGTCCCAGACAGGATTCTCGGGCCGCTCCAGCAGCGGGCGCAGGCTGTGGCCGTCGAGGCGGCGTTCATTGCCCCCGGTGTTCGGCTCGGCGGGCAGGCCAGCGTAATCAATGAAGGTGGGATAGAGATCAATGAGCGAAACAGGGCGGTCGCAGGTCGTGCCAGGTGCAATGCCGGGACCTCTGACGATGAGGGGTATCCCGCTGCTCTCCTGCCAGAGGGTGTTCTTGAAGATGAACTCTTTTTCTCCCAGATGATGCCCGTTGTCGCTGGTGAAAACAACGAGGGTGTTCTCGGCGTGCGGGCTCGCCTCCAGGGCCTTGAGCAGTCTTCCCACCTGGTCATCGACAAAAGCGATGCAGGCCAGGTAAGCCTGCAGGAATTTCCTGAACCGTTCCTCACCATCCTTGGCTATCATGCGGTAGCGGGTGAAACCATAGGGAAAGTGCTCGACATGGGCGCGGGCGCAGTCGTCGGTGTCCCCTTCCAAGATCGGCGGCAGCGCGATCTCCTCCAAGGGAAAGCGCTCGTAATACTTGCGCGGCACATTGAGCGGTGTGTGCGGTTTCATCAGGCCCAGAGTCAGAAAAAAGGGCTGTGGGTGAGAACGGTTGAGCACCTCAATGCCGTAGTTGATTGTCGCTTCATCCGGTAAAGGATCGCGGTCTTCGTCATTGACATAACGGTAAGGACGCCCGCCCCAATGGGTAGCAGGTTGATCGGGATCGCCGCAGATCTCATCCAGCGGTTCGAAAGACATCTCGATGCCGTGACGCGGTTTCCTGCCATCCAGGAAAAAGCGGTCGAGACCCTGATAGCGATTGACATAGGCTTCAAAGGGATCGCCCTCATAAACGTCGTGCAAAAGCTTGTCGGGCGACGCTCCGAAGGGAAAGGGTCCGTAGTCCTGCCCGCCATGATATTCCGTCCACCAGTTGGGATCAGTCTGCCCCTGGTGAAAAGTTTTTCCAGCGCCGAACACCCCATAGCCATGACGTTTGAAGTGCAAGGGTGTCATGACGGCGTCCTTCAACAACGCCTCGCCCATGTTGGGAAACCCGGCCATGTTGGTCGTGGCGATGGGCGTGCAAGAGCGCCAGTGATCCCAGAGTGTGAAATGCCCCGTGCCGTGGGGGTAAATCCCACTGAACAGGCTGTTGCGGGAGGGCAGGCAGAGCGGCGAATTGCAATGCGCGTTGGTGAAGCGCACGCCGCGCCCGGCCAAGCGCTCCAGGTTGGGAGTCGGCGCGAACGGCGTGCTGCCCATGCCCGAGACGGCAAGGTTCAGGTCATCGCAGATGATGAAGAGGATGTTTTTCATAAATGGGTAACGCCCCAGGCCTCGGGGTGTCCTGTAATGATCAGAAAGTTTAGGTGGCTGTTCCTATGGATCATTGGCACTTCCGAGCCTGATCCCAGGCTTCGCGTATTTCCGGCAGATCGGCCAGTGCGTGTTGTCGCATGGTCTTGAGCTGGCCAATGCTCCCGGGGTCTTCCGTGAGATTGCGCAATTCGTGAGGATCCTCGGCCAGATGGTAGAGCTGCTCAGCACCCGTTTCGCCATCGGAAAAAATGTATTTCCAACCGGGAGAGCGCAGCATCCGTTCGAAGGTTTGGTCAAGGGTATAGAAATCGGAGACCGTCTTCCCCTGTTCCTCAAGAATTTCAGGTCCCTCTAAGCCATGGGCGAAACTGGCACCGTCGAAACCGCCGGGTGATTCGACTTCAGTCAATTCGAGCAGGGTTGGCAAAAGATCCACCAGGTTGACCAGTTGCTGGCAACGCCGCCCCCCCGGCAGTCGTGCGGGCCAGGAAACAATCAACGGCGAGCGGACGGAACCTTCGAAAAAGCCGTGTTTCTGCACGAGACCGTGCTCGAAGAGGTTGTCGCCGTGATCGGATGCGTAGACAACGATCGTGTTTTCCGCGAGGCCCTGTGCTTCAAGCGTTTGCAAAATCCGCCCGACATTCCAGTCGAGGTAGCTGACGCAGGCGCAGTAAGCGGCAATCGAACCGCGCACGAGGTCGGGGTAAGCCTCAGTTCCCTCCGTGCCGCGGAAGTCTCCGTGAGGTTCCATGAACTGCCAACGGGCGCGGCGCTGCATGATCGGAGGAAGGTGATCGACATTGTGGTCCCACGTCACCGGCAGGGGCATGTCCTCAGGATTATACATTTCGTGAAAACGCGCCGGTGCACTCCACTCCGGATGCGGCTTTTCCAAGCCACACCAAAGGAAGAATGGACGTTCGCGTGGCTCCTGCAGAAAGCCCATCACCTGCTGAGTCACCAGGTTGTCGAACATCAGGTCCTCCTCGGCGATGGTGGGAGCATTGCGCGGGTTATAGCGGCCTGCATACCCCTCTCGATTGTAGGGAGAGCCGGGGCGTATCGGTGCATTGCGATTCACCTGGTCTTCTCCAACGGCCGCAATATAGTCGGCGTAGTCATAGGTGTAGTAGCGTAGTGTCCGTTGATCAAAGCCGAGGTCGCGCCCCAGTCGTTCTTCTCCATGCACATGGAGCTTCCCAATGGCGGCAGTCCGATAGCCCACCTCACGGAATATCGTGCCCATAGTCGGCACATCGGCCAGCACCGACTCCGCGCCATGGGTGAAGACGCCGCACCGGTGCGAGAGCCGTCCCGACACCGTGCAGGAGCGTGACGGCCCGCAGAGCGGTTGGGGACAATAGGTCTTTTCAAAGCGGGTGCCACGGGCTGCCAGGGCATCCAGGTTTGGAGTTTGGACCGCAGGATGATCTGCACAACCCATCGTATCGGCGCGATGCTGATCGGAGATCAGAAAGAGAATGTTCGGTCTCGAAGCTTGCAGGCTCATGAGGCCTCCTTCGAGATTTCAAAGACGAAGCCGCTGTAGGCATTGTCTTCCGGGCAGGCACCCATCGTTGTGAACAGGTGCGAAGGCCGTCCATTGGTGTAGAGCAGGTTGGGCTTCTCCAGACGCTGAGGCAGGTTCCTGAAGGTCAAGGGGCTTGGGTAAGCTACTTCGGGAGCCGACCAGTTCAATCCGTCTTCCGAGGAGAAGATCCAGCCGCCAGGTTCACTGGTTCCCAGGCGCGAGACGATCATCCAGAATCGCTCACCGTCATGCCACACATGCGGGTCCTCGATGTCCTCCTCCATTTGGACCACGGGTTCGGGATGTTTACGGTAGGGCCCGCGAAGATCATCGGCGATTGCCACGCCAATCGTCATGCGGCCGGGCATCCGCGCTCCTTCATGTTCTTCCGTGACAGGTCGGCCCCGGTAGTAAAGCCAGAATTGCCCGTTGGGATGCGCCACCAGGGAAGGGCCGCTGCAGGTGTGCCCGTCGAAACCAGAGCGGTCCGGCGCCGGCGCGATCAGCGGCTCCTGGGAAACGCGATGCCACGGGCCGTCGAGCGATTCCGCCAGCAACATGCCGATGGCTTGCGTGTCATGGCGTTGAGCCCGGCACCCCGTGTAGCACAAGGAATAATGAGAGCCGATACGGCTGATCTTGGGATTGATGAAAGCGGAGGAATCCCACGCCCGGTCCGAGCCGTCGCCGACAAGCACCGGCACCCGCAAATCATACGGCCCATCGGGCCGGTCCGCGACGGCGTGGATCAACTCACTGCCGCGCACCCACATCATGTCCGGGTTCTCCAGTGCTTTCCACCGGGTGGCAAAGACATGGACTCGCCCCTGCTCGTCGCGGATCGGCGAGCTGTCCCAGACGCTGTAGCCAGCATCGCTCAGGTCCAGAATGCGACCGAGCGGTTTTAAGTTATGATAGAGATCTCGCATAGTTTTTCTAATGGATTCCATAGCCTTGAAGGTCCCGAGGCGGCAGCGGGTAGTCCTGCAGGATGACGTTCTCGAGCAGCAGGTCGCGCATCTCCTGGCGTATCTCCTGGTGCGCCGGGTCACGAACCAGGTTTTTCAACTCGCCCGGATCATGTTTCAGATCGAATAGCTGCTCACCGCTCCGGCATGGGTGCAGGGTGTAACGGTATCGCTGGGTCACCAGCGTGCGCGCCCATTGTTTGGGTGAAGTGGTGCGTGGAAACAGATTGTAGCTTTCGATATAGGCCGCCTCTCGCCAATCCGGCTCGTCACCACGGCAAAGGGGAACCAGCGAGCGTCCCGGCAGGACGGCGCTCTCACGTTCAAAGGTGCGGAGGGCCGGGTGTGCTGCACGTTGGGGCGGCTTGACTTCGGCAATCTCCAGGAGGGTTGGGCAGATGTCCTCCAGTTGCACCAGTTCATCGCGTTCGACGCCCTTCTTGAAACCGGGTCCAGCGACGATCAGGGGAATGCGGGTGCAGGCGTCGTAATGGGGTTCCCCTTTATCCGTCAGGGCGTGGTCAAGCAGCAGCTCGCCATGATCGGCGAGCAACAGGATCGTAGTGCTTTCCAAGCGCCCCTTTTCTTCCAAGGCTTTGAACACTTCGCCGAGCTGTTCATCCAAATGGATGAGGTCGGCAAAATAATACTGCCGGATTTCGCGCCAGTTCTCCCGGTAGTTTTCAAAGTTCTTCTGTTTGGCCGCGATGCGACTGTAACTCGCATAGATTTCCGGAGTATCCGGATCTTCCTGCCATGTGGGCGGGAGGGGCTCTGGAATGGCCTCGACATTGACGCGCTCCAGATACTCCGCCGGCGGGGAGAATGGGTTGTGCGGCTGCACGTAGCTGATAAAGGCGTAGAATGGTTGATCAGGAGTGGTTTGCCGAATGAAATCACAGCCGTGCCGGGTAATCCATTCCGTTTGGCTTAGCTCTTTGGGAAACGGTAAGGTATAGCGCATGCGGGTGGATGGGCTGTCGCCCTCCTGGCTGCAGACCTGGGGAAACTTGCGCATGGCCGCAATGATTCTTTCCATCAGGTCGATCCGCTCCTTCCCATAGCTTTCATACCCACTGGTCCAGGGGCCTGCCCAGATTGTCGCGAGCGCGGCTTCGTAATGTTGCGGGTGTTCCCGCTCGATCCAGTCCAACCATTCCCCCGTCCGGGAGTCCGAGGTTGAGTGGACGACGTCATAACCATACGGATGATAATCGGGGTCGAGGTCGGTACTGTGCGGGACGTGGTGGAGCTTGCCGAAGGCGCCGGTCCGCCACCCCGCAGCCTGCAACATACTCGCCATGCCGGGAATCTCCGGGTCGAGCACATAGCCGTTTTGCAACACCCCGTGTTGACGGCAGGTCAGACCCGTTGCCAGGGTGGCGCGGGCTGGCATGCAAACCGGATTGCTGCTGTAAGCGCGGTTAAAGGTGACCCCCATCCTCCGTAGACGGTTGATGTTGGGCGTATCGATCACCCCCGGCTGCTCCAGCCACTTGGCGGAAAGCTGGTCGAGCATGAAGATGACAAAAGCGGGCTCGGATTCTTTCAAGATGATGTTAATAAAGTCGGCTCACTTACCACTCGGCGATGGCGTTGTTCAGAATCTCTGCGTGTTGCTGGACGACCTCGGCCATTTCCGGCTTTTCGGCGATATTGCTTTCTTCCAAGTTGCCAGCACTCAAGTCGTAGAGTTCGCGCACCACGCGACCGTCATTGAATCGCCACTCGGTGTAGCGGTAGTCTTCGGTGCGCACGCTATAGCCCATGCCGGGATTGCTGTGGTGGGTTTGCTGTTGGCTGAACGCCGCCTCGCGGGCGGGTGTCGAGGGACTCTTCATCTGGGGGAGCAGGCTGGTGCCCTGGAGATGGTCGGGCAGGGGCAGGCTGGCCAGTTCCGCGAGGGTCGGATAGATGTCCACGAACTCCACCAGCCCCGTGACGTGGGCGTCCTGCGCATAGCCTGGAGCGTAAATGATCAGCGGGGCGCGCGCGGCAATTTCAAAGTTGGAGCGGATTTTGCCCCAGCCATTTTGCTCACCCAAGTGCCATCCGTGGTCGCCCCAGAGGACGATGATGGTGTTGTCCGCGACGCCATTGGCCTCCAAGGCGTCTATAAGTCTGCCCACCAAGTGATCGACGAAAGTCGTGCAGGCATAGTAGGCGCGGACGGCATCGGGGGTATTGTTGGCTTCAGAAACCCAGTTCTTGTCTTTGTTGTATTGCCAGAACTCATGGCCGACACCCGGCACGCCTGGATCAGCGGGACGATTGAGAGGCATTGATCGCGGAGGGAATGGAGCGAGCGGGGCGTCCGCATAAAGATCAAAATACTCCTGGGGCGCGATCCAGGGAAGGTGCGGCAGGAAGAACCCCACGGCCAGAAAAAAGGGCTTCTCATTTTGGGACAACTCCCCGATCAGCTCCACCGACCGGGTGGCGACCTGGTAATCGCGGTTGTTCTCCTGGGGATCGCCGCTGGTCCCCGACCAGGCGGGCTTGGCACTGCGGGCCTCCTTGGACTCGTGAATGGGGTGCTGGAACTCCGCCGGCTCGCTCCACGATGCCTGATCGTCGTTACCGACGTGAAAGATTTTGTTGAGACCGCGGGATTCGTAACCGTTCATCTTGAACCATTGCGGCAAGGTGATGACGTCCGGGTTGTTGTCGCGGATATGTTCGCCAAGCCCGTAAATGCCCAGGGCATCCGGGCGCAGGCCGGTCAGCAGGGAAGCTCGGGACGGGTTGCAAAGCGCCACCTGCACATACGCCCGATCAAAGACCACGCCCCGCGAAGCCAACTCATCCATCCGCGGCGTCTGGATCTGCGATACCCCGTAAGCGCCAATCTCCGGGCGCAGGTCATCGATAGCGATGAACAGCACGTTGGGCGGTTCGGGTGGTGCGTCCCCCACGATGACGGTGGTGCCCTGCGCGAACAACGCGAGCGGGAGGAAGATCAGAGCGGCACAAAGGAATCGGAATTTTATCATTGGAATCAAGGGATGGGATTTTAGAGAGAAAAAAACCCGACCCGCATACACGGATCGGGTTTGGGAAGATTCAGGTTATCCTGTGGTGGTTCAATCCCTCCGGCGGCGCAACATGACCAAGCCGAGGCCAAGAACTCCGGCGAGCAGTGCGAAGGTGGAAGGCTCGGGGATCGCCGCAATTGCGACACCAGTGTAAGACACAGCCTTGGGGGCGGGGATATCCACGCCTGCGGAGTAGCTGCTGCTTGAAATGTTCTGCACGTAGCTGGAAAAGCCCTGATAGTCGTTATCGCCCGCCGGATCAACTCCCGCATCGAACAGCGTTCCGGTGCGGGTGATGCCGGTGGCTGTCTGGGTGGTGTCGCTCCCTCCGCCCGCGAAGACGTCGATGTAGAAAGATCCGCTGGAGACGCCACTCAAGCTGATGCTGGGATTGACACTAGCGTCCTCCACGCCGTCAGTGATCCAATTCGCCGTGTTGGTATCCGCATTGATCAGGGAGTAAACGCCGACCAGAGTGTCCCGGCTCTGCATGTCCGCGGCAAGGTTGAAGGTCACGTCGGCACCACCAACGTCCGTCGGATTGGCCAGCACCCAAATCTCTGAGTTCGCCGCATTGTAGCGATTCCATGCGAATTGGGTGAAACTTTGTGAGCCGTAAGTAACTGAGCTAACAAACGACTGGCCTGTACCAACACCAGCGTCGGGGCGCCCCGAGAACACGGCGACGAGCAGGTTGGAAGTCGAACCAATATCAAAGGAACTGATGGTCGCACTGGAACCGGCGGGCGCGACAGTCCAGTCGGAATCGTCAAGAGTAACTTGCGCCTGGGCCGTGACGGAAACCGCCAGGGCCAGGGCCGCCGAGGAGAACAATTTTATGTAGGTCATGATGATGTATTTTGTTTGGTTTAAGATAGTCTGGGAGCATGAGTTGCTGGAACTGCGAGATACTTTGCGGGGAAGATCGACTCAAAGCAACGCCTTAAAAAATAAAACGCTTGATATTTTGGGCGCATAACTAACTACAAGCCGTTGAAAGACATCCAGGAAGCGTAAGGAGCGTAATTTGTGATCAAAGCCATTCGCAATGAAGAACAAAAGCTGTTGGCAATCCTGGATTAGATGTGGAATTGGAACCGATAAGCACCTGATTGCAGCAGAAGGCGGGTGGTGGCACTCTCCGTTCTATCGACCCGCACCCCCGATGCTTCGGCGAGCGGTTTGCGGGATTCGGTGCCTTGCCGGGCACCGGCGGGCAACTCGGCCAGGGCGGTGGTATTGGGCGGGATGCTAACTTGCCATTCCATAGAGCCACCCTCGCCGCGCTTCCACGCGCTGGAGATCTGCCCATACGGCGTGCCGACATGGGCCTTGGCCCACTCCAGCCCCCTAATGAACTGCGGGCGCAGGCGCACCCGTTTGAAAGCGGGTTGTTCCAAGTCAGGGGCGATACCGGCCTGCTCGATGGCATCAAGAACCCTCCCGATAGCGCGATCCGTGGAGCGCATCATGCCTGCGTAAATCCTTCTGTCGGCGTGCATCTCAACTTCGGCATACGCCGCGATGTCTTCATCCTCCGCTTGCAATGGGGCGTGGGGAACGTTAAAGGCCAGGTGCAGGAAGAAAGGCGCATCCTGAGCAGTTTGGGTGGTTATGTATTTCGCTGCTTCCTTGCCAAAATATTCCGTGCTGTATTCCGGTAGCTGGTCAGGGTAGGCAATCGTGCTGTGAAGCGGTGCATCCCAATTGTCGCGAACCATCGCGGAGTAAATTATCGAGACCTCGTCATATCCCAACTCTTCCGGGTTCGGGTGGCCCAGACTATTCCATTCGTCAAGATCATTTCCTGTCAGATGCCATTTCCCAAGAAGACAGGTATTGTAGCCGGCTTGGTCGAGCAACTTGGCAATGGAAGGCTGTGCCAGGGTGACCGGCGAATGGTTCCAGTTGTCGAAAATGCCCCATCCAGCCTGATGACGACCGGTGATGATACCGGCGCGTGAGGGCATACAAATGGGGGCGGTTACGTAGGCATTCGTCAGCCGCACCCCTTGATCGGCCAAGCGGTCGATGTTGGGCGTCAGTATCTCTTTATCATCCCCGAAACCTTCGACATCAGCATACCCCATGTCGTCGGCGATAATCAGCACCAGGTTTGGGCGTTGGGGGGGCACCCCCCCAATACTCACCGTGGTTCCTTGGGCCACAACTGCCAGCGGCGATAGGAAGAAGCAAATAAAGAGAAGCATGTTTTTCATCAGATTTTCTTTACTGGCTGGAAGCATTATCGGCGGGCAACGCGGCGGCCAGTTCATCGCGGATGGCCTGGAGTTCGGGCGAGAGATCTCCCGCAGCCAGGTTGGTCCACTCGTTCGGGTCGGACTGGAGGTCGTAGAGTTCCTCGGATCCGGTATGGTATCGGATATACCGGTAGCGTTCCGAGCGCGCGGCGTGGTTGCCTTCTCCGTGGGTGGTGATGGCGTAGTGTGGCCACTCCGCCTCAGGCTCTATCAGGAGCGGCATCAGGGAGTGGCCTTCCACCGCGGGGTTCTCCGGCAACCCGCAGAGTTCCAGCAGGGTCGGGTAAATGGAGAGTAGCTCGACGGGCTTGCCGCTGAGCTGGTTCGGCGTAACGCCGGGGCCGGCGATGATAAAAGGAACCTTGGTGGCCCGCTCCCAGAGCGCGAATTTACTGAACCGCAGCTTCTCGCCCATGTGGAAGCCGTGATCAGAGTAGAGCACGACGATTGTGTTGTCAGCATGAGGGGAGGCATCGAGCGCGTTCAGCAGCCGCCCCACCTGCTCGTCGGTCCACCGAATGCAGACCAGATAGGCTTGCACCATCTCTTTCCACGCGTTGTTTTCCAGGGCCCAATCAAAGGGCGGGGCTCCTTTGCCTGAGGGATTGCCCATCTTGGTCAGATCCCTGACTATCTCCGGGATATCATCCCAATCGTCGAAGTTTACCGGAGGCGTGGTGATGCCCTCAACCGGCATGGCGTCAAAGAGTCGCTGAGGCGCGTAAAACGGCACGTGCGGACGGTAGAAGCCGACAGCAAGGAAGAACGGCTTCCCGCGCTCCTCCATCTGCCCGAGTTGCTCGATGGCCCAGGTGGCATCGGCGTAATCCTGCATGAGGGTTTCGTCGTAGGTTTGCGGCCCCCAATCCCAGAGTGTGTGGACGGTGCCGGGGCGATCCGTGCGCACCTCCTGATCCTCCTCGATGCGCAACTTCGGGCGCGGCCCCACCAAATCAAATTCGCCATTCGGCAGGGCGGAGTTATGATAGATCTTGCCCGTGGTCGCGGTGAAATAACCGTTCTGGGCGAACCATCGGGTGAGCGTGGTTTTGCCCTCTGCCCGCCCGCCTTGCCAGGGGAGGGGCCAGTTGATGTAAATGCCGCTGGTGCTCGGGCGCAGGCCATACATGATCGAGGACCGCGAGGGGTTGCACGCCGGCGCCTGGCAATGCGCATTGGTAAAGGCCGTGCCCTGCTCCGCCAGGCGGTCGATGTTGGGCGTTACGGTATCCGGATGCCCGCCCAAGTAACCCACGTAATCATTCAAATCATCAATGGCGATCAGCAGGACGTTGGGTCTGGCGGGTGGTGCGTCTCCCACGATGACGGTAGTGCCTTGCGCGAAAAGGGCGAGCGGGAGGAAGATCAGAGCGGCACAGAGGAATCGGAATTTCATCATTGGAATCAAGGGATGGGATTTTAGAGAGAAATAAACCCGACCCGCATACACGGATCGGGTTTGGGAAGATTCAGGTTATCCTGTGGTGGTTCAATCCCTCCGGCGGCGCAACATGACCAAGCCGAGGCCAAGAACTCCGGCGAGCAGTGCGAAGGTGGAAGGCTCGGGGATCGCGGTGATGGCGACGACGCCGTAGGCACTGAGAGCAGTATCTGTAGTCTGTCCCAGCGTCACATTGCCGGACGCATCTTGGATGTAGGAACTGACGAGTCCGGAGGAGCGGCCAGTATCACCTCCAGAGGTTTCGGCATTGACCACGGTGCCAGTGCGAGTTGCTCCAGTTGCAGTAAACGGAGCGCCGAAAGGGGAACTCATGCCGTCGATCACAAAGGAACCCGAAGCCAGGTTCGTGAGGTCAAGGCTGGCACTGGTCGTCGACGTATAGTCCTTCGCGGTTCTCCAGGTGCTGACATCCGAGTTGGCGTTGACCAGGGAGTAAACGGCGAAATATGCGTCTTCGGTACTTTGGTCAAGCGTAAGAGTAACGTCTCCGGAGAGAGCGGAAGGAGCGTTGATGTAATAAAACCCCAGAATCGCGCCGCCGTTTTGATCCAATTCCAAGCCGGGAATTTCCGTGAAACTCTGGCTTCCGTATTGCAGACTAACAAAATCTGGGTTAGGGTTACTGTTTTTACCTCTTTCGGCGACCACGGCAACGAGAACATTATCGGTGGAGCTGATTGTGAAATTGCTAACCGTCCCTGAAGTAGTTGTTTCCAAGGGTTGGGAAGCCGAGTTGTCCAGGGTCACCTGCGCTTGGGCTGAAGTGAAAAAGCCAAGGCTCAGGGCGGTGACTGCGAGCATATTGAGATATGTCATAGAAAACAATTTAATGCGGTTCATGATGATGTATTTTGTTGGGTTAAGGTAGTCTGGGAGCATGAGTTGCTGGAACTGCGAGATACTTTGCGGGGAAGATCGACTCAAAGCAACGCCTTAAAAAATAAAACGCTTGATATTTTGGGCGCATAACTAACTACAAGCCGTTGAAAGACATCCAGGAAGCGTAAGGAGCGTAATTTGTGATCAAAGCCATTCGCAATGAAGAACAAAAGCTGTTGGCAATCCTGGATTAGATGTGGAATTGGAACCGATAAGCACCTGATTGCAGCAGAAGGCGGGTGGTGGCACTCTCCGTTCTATCGACCCGCACCCCCGATGCTTCGGCGAGCGGTTTGCGGGATTCGGTGCCTTGCCGGGCACCGGCGGGCAACTCGGCCAGGGCGGTGGTGTTGGGCGGGATGCTAACTTGCCATTCCATAGAGCCACCCTCGCCGCGCTTCCATGAGCTGGAGATCTGCCCATACGGCGTGCCGACATGGGCCTTGGCCCATTCCAGTTCCTTGATGAACTGCGGGCGCAGGCGCACCTGTTTGAAAGCGGGTTGATCCAAGTCAGGGGCGATCCCGGCCACGTCCCGGTAAAACCAGTCATCAATAGAACCCAGGGCCGGTTGATTCTGGGCGCGCTGACCTCCCCACATTTCCGGCACGGTGCTGCGGCCTGCTTTAACCCAGTCCATCCAGCCCCAATCGCCTTCGGCGGTGAGGATGCTCCAGGCCAGATTAGATTGCCCCATGTCAGTCAATACCTTGAACAGGTAGTTGGTGCCCAGGATGCCGGTGCTGTGGCGGCCCTCGCGTTGCTGAATGTTCTGGAGCAGGGCGCGTTTGCTCGGTTCCAAGTCATCCCCCAGTTCCAGCAGAATATCAAACACCCAGGCGGTCTGGGCGTCCTCGACATCCAGAGACCCATCCGGGCGACGGTAGTTTTCATTGAATTGCCGACGCCATTTCTCCCGCAGCTCTTGGCAGAACGCCACTTCCTCTTCCCGCTCCAGAATGCGGGAAACAGTGGTGCCATCCGTCGCGGCTTTAATGCCAGCCACCAGAGTGGTCAGACCTTTGGGGGTGCGCTTAGCCCTTGTCTGCCCGCCGACCTCCAGCCAGTCACCCAATCCCCAGCCCTGCCAACGGTCCCCGGCGTATTGTTCGTCCAGAAAGAGCAGGAACCGACGCATGTTAGGCCAGAGTTGGGCCAGCAGTTCAGGGTCGTTCGAGAAGCGGTGAACCATGAGCGGCACGTGAATTACCGCAAAGCTCCACCACGGGTCCGACCAGCCGGGAAGGCTGCCGTCCTGGCTCTGGATGTTATGCCCGCCAATCGGCGCGTAATAGGGGATGAAGCCGCTTTCCTGCTGCGCGTCGGCATAATCGATCGCCCACTTGCGGTAGAAAGCCGCACTATCGCCATTGTAAAGCATGGCCTCTGCCCACTGTTGGCCGTCCATGCCGTAGCCCCGACGTTCACGGGTACAATTGTCAGTGGGGATACCGCATTGCATGTTGCTCAGGTAGGTGCGCAGGAACATTTGGTGCAAGAGGTTAACTTTGGAATTCGAGCACTCGAAATGCCCCGTCAACGGCACGGCGGCGCGGGTTTCGAAGGCGCGGATCTTCAGGGCATCCTCACCCTCACTCAGCCCGCGAGCCAACACGTGGCGAAAGCCAGAGATGGAAAAGGTGGTTTCAAATTCCGCCTTGCCATCCTCGCCAACGATCAGGCGATCCTCCTGGATTCGCCCGCCCTTGATCATGTCGGGGCCGGGTTGCCGCAAAGTCTGCCCCTTGCGGTCTTTGAATTCGCTTTTGTGAATCTGAATTTCCTGACCCGGCTTACCCGTCGCAAGCACGGCTACCCCCCCGCAGAGGTTCAAGCCGAAATCATACAGGCGCTCGCCATCACCGATTTCCTGAACCGACACCGGCTCCATATCCGGAAAGCGTCCGGTAGGCAGGCAGGTCTGGAACTCCAAGCGTCCACCCGGCGGGTCGAGCACCACCGCTGGCGTCCAATCGCTTTCGTCAAAGCCGGGCGCGGCCCAGCCGGGCTGGTTCAACCGGACGTCCAAGGTCTCACCCGCAAAGAGCGAGCAGTAAATCACCGGGCTTTGCGCGGTCTTCCACTCTTCATCCGTAGCCACGACCTCCCGGCTGCCGTCGGCATACTCCACCTGCAGTTGGAAAAGTGCCTTGAGAGGACCGCGCCAGGGAGCTTTGTCATCGCCGAGCGAGGCATCGACATGCTGGCGATAGCGCCCGTTGCCCAAGTGCATTCCCGCAGCATTTGCGCCGGATTGCAGCAGGTTCGTCACATCGTATGCGGAGTAGTAAACCCGGTCCCGATAGTCCGAAAACACCGGGTCCAACTGCCGCTCGCCCACACGAGCACCGTTGAGAAAGACTTCGTAGTTGCCCAGCCCGGTCACAAAGAGAGTTGCGGAAACCGGCTCTGCCCGGAGTCGAAATTCGCGCCGCAGCAAAGCCGCGCTTTCGAGAGGATAAAGTGAAGGTTCCGGGCCGATCCAGTGCCCCTGCCAATCCTCTGGTCCAAGCTCCCCAACCACGCATTCCCTCGGCTCCTGAGCCAGAAATGACTCGTCGTGCTCATCCCACACGCGCACATCATAGAACACCCGCTGCCCCGCCGAGAGCGGTTCGCCTTCGTAGGGAATATGGAGGCAGGCATCACTTTCAACTTTGCCTGAGTCCCACAACAACTCCCCGCCGCCACTCAAGGCTTCCGCAGACTGAGCGATCCGGATCCGGTAAGCCGACTGAGAAACGCCGCGCTGAGTTCCTTCAAATTCCAGTGTCGGAAACTGCCAGCTAAACCGAGGCATTTTCCGTGGCAAAAACTCAACACTTACCAGCCGCAATTCTTCATCCATAGAAAAAATCCTCAATGATTTCCCAAAAAGATTGCCCTTAAGGAGCATTGACGACAAACCGGCACCCGTCGAGCCGCAAGCAACAAGAAAACGTCTTCTGCTAATCATGAACGCGATCATCATTCCGGGCGGAAGACTGATCAAACCCTATAAATATGAAACCCTTGATAGTATTCAGCGTTCAATGCGTTGCGGCAGCCACGGTCGAGCCATCTCACCCGTCGCACCTCAATGGGTTCGACTACCGCCCCGCCACTCGCGTGAGATCGCTTCTTAATTCCACAGGTCAACCCTGCCACCTGAACGACTTCACCTATCCGCTGCTTGCCGCCGCGCTCTCCAACAGCTGGCAACGTGTCAGAGGGCTGCCCGAAACACCGCCCGGCGATCTCCCCCCGGTCATCAAGTTGACTTTCGCCGCACCTCCGCAAAGCTACCGCTTCAGCGGGGCCGATTGGCTGGATGGTGCCGCCCAAACTTTGCCGACGGGGTAACGGGGTAACGTCCCCCTTTACTTCTTTGCTCAAACATGCTAGTCTTCTCCTGAATGCCTTCGTCTATATCTCACAACTTCATCATTTTCAATCCCGACCAATGGCGGGGCGACTACGCCGGATGCTACGGTCACCCGCTGGTCAAGACGCCGAACCTCGACCGCCTCGCCGCCGAGGGAACGCGCTTCGATCAGTGCCATGTTCAGCACAGTGTTTGCTCGCCCTCGCGCTGCAGCTTCATGACCGGCTGGTATCCGCATGTGCGTGGCCACCGCACCCTCCAGCACCTGCTCCAGCCGGAAGAGCCCAACCTGTTGAAATGCCTCCGCCAACACGGCTACGAGACCGCCCTTTTCGGCAAGAACGACCTCTTCTCCCAAGCCGCCATTGACGACAGCCTCGACTTCTACGACGACGTGCCCTGGTGGCTGCCCGGCGTGAAAAACCACTTCGCCTCGCCCGACGACCCCGGCTACTACAGCTTTCTTTACGACGCCACTCCCGGCTCGATCGAGGAGCATGTCGACACCCTCAAGGTCAACGCCGGTCTGGAGTTTCTCCGGCGGCCGCACGACAAGCCCTTCTGCCTCTTCCTGCCGCTCATCCTCCCCCACTGCCCCTTTACCGTGCCGGAGCCCTACTACAGCATGTATGACCCGGACGACGTGCCACCGCTGCGGGCTCCCTTCCCCGAAAACAAGCCCGCCCTCTACCACCGCATCCACGAATTCTACGGCCTTGATAAAGCGGAGGATTGGGTGCTGCGCAAGGTCAACGCGGTTTACATGGGCATGATCACCATGGTGGACGAACTCCTCGGGCGCGTCCTCGACTGTGTGGACGAACAGGGCCTGGCCGACAGCACCACAATTCTCGTCCACAGCGATCACGGCGAATGGGCGGGCGACTGGGGACTGGTCGAAAAATATTCCACCGCTCTCGACGATTGCCTCACCCGCGTCCCGCTGGTCGTCCGCACCCCCGGCGGCACCGCCGGGCATGTGGTTGAGGAACCGGTCGAACTCTTCGACCAGATGGCCACCATCCTCGACCTGGCCGGAATCGAGCCCGACTGGACCCACTTCGCCCGCTCGCTCAAGCCGCAGCTCCACGGTGCCCCCGGCGATCCCGACCGCGCCGCCTTCGCCGAGGGCGGCGGCGGAAGCCACGAACCGCAGGCCCTCGAATGCTGGAACCGTGGCGACATGCCCCGGGAGGAAATCTACTGGGGAAAAATCACCCTCCAGCAGCGCGAGCCCGACACCAACCGCCGCGCCGTCATGATCCGCACCGCCACCCACAAGCTCATCCTCCGCCCTGAGACTGAGGAGCACGAACTCTACGACATCGCTGCAGACCCCAAAGAGGAACACAACCGCTTCGGCGACCCCGACTTCGCCAGCATCCAAGCAACCCTCAAAGAACGCCTGCTCAACTGGTTCATCCAAACCAGTGACGTCACCCCTCTCCGCGAAGATCCCCGGGGGCTCCCCGGCCACTCCCGCTACTGGCGCCGACTGGTGTGAGTTTCCAAATCATGAACTACCACAACCCTGTCATCCCCGGTTTTCACCCAGATCCCAGTGTCTGTCGCGTGGGGCAGGATTACTACCTGGTCAACTCCTCCTTCAGTTGGTTCCCAGGCGTGCCCATCTTCCACAGCCGCGACCTGGTCAACTGGCGCAAGATCGGCCACGTTCTCGACCGCCCCGAGCAACTCCCGCTCCGCGATCCCGAAAACGTCCTCATGGACGGCATCCTCGCTCCCACGATTCGTCACCACGAGGGCCGGTTCTACTGCGTGACCACCAATGCAGGCCATCACGGCAGCATCCTGGTCAGTGCCGAGGACCCCGCCGGGCCGTGGAGTGACCCCATCGTCTTTGAGCACCCCGGCCTTGATAATTCGCTCTTCTTCGACGACGACGGGCAGGTCTATTACCACTGGTGCCAGCCGGGAACCCCCGGCGGCAACATCGTGCAAGTCCTGATCGATCCCATGACCGGTGCCTTCCTGAGCGAGCCACGGGTAATCTCCCCCGGCATCGGCGAAGGCGGGGCCGAGGGGCCGCATGTCTACAAAATCAATGGCTGGTATTATCTGCTCATTGCGGAGGGCGGCACCCACTGGGGACACCTGCTTTCCATCCAGCGCAGCCGCTCGCCGTGGGGCCCCTTCGAGCCCAGCCCGCACGGTCCCTTGCTCACTCATCGCCACACTGAGATGAGCCAGGTCATCAAGGCACTCGGCCACGGTGAGCTGATCGAGGATCACAACGGAAACTGGTGGGTCTTTGCCCTCGGTTTCCGCACCACCGGCTGGATCTGCTTCGCCAGCCACGTCTTGGGGCGCGAAACCTTCCTCGCCCCCATTACCTGGGATGACCAAGGCTGGCCCGTCGTCAACGGCGGGCGTGATCTCGAACTGGAAATGGACGGCCCCCTGCCGAATCCACACCCGTGGCCGGAGCCATCCGCCCGCGACGATTTCGACGGCCCCGATCTCGGTTTCGACTGGGCCTTCCGGCGCAATCCCGTGCCCGGAAGCTGGTCACTGGCCGAGAAGCCCGGCTGCCTGACCCTGCACGGCGGTGCTTCGACCCTTAGCGACCCCACCGGGAATATCGTCATCGGACGCCGCCAAGAGCACCTCTTCGTTGAAGTCGCCACAGAGCTGGACTTCCAGCCGCGATCCACCCATGAGGAAGCTGGACTCTCCGCCTTCATGGACGAGCACTACCACAGCGTGGTGGGCGTGCGCGGGACTGCGGATGGCGGTCGCGAGGCTTTCTTCCGCCGCCGCGTCGGTGCCTATCTGGAGGTCGATGTCGCCACCGCCCCGCTGCAGCCGGGTCCCGTCGTCCTGCGTCTCCACGCCGAGCGCCGCTGGTATCGCTTCG
>CAZWFJ010000053.1:0-21751 GCA_964633135.1 uncultured Puniceicoccaceae bacterium
CTGCAGCTCACTGTTTGCTGCTACCGCGTGATCTAAATGAACCAATCTCGAGGGGCAAGGCTGAAGCCATGCCCCACAGTGGGTGGGTTGCTTCAGCGCCCACCAGAACCGGCATCGCCGCTTTCCGTATTCCCAGAACTCCCCGCACCGCCGCAACTCCACAGGCGATTCGTGGGCAAGGCTGAAGCCATGTCCCACGTGGGTGGGTTGCTTCAGCGCCCACCAGAACCGGCATCGCCCCTTTCCGTATTCCCAGGACTCCCCGCGTCGCCGCAACTCCACAGCCGATTCGTGGGCAAGGCTGAAGCCATGCCCCACGTGGGTGGGTTGCTTCAGCGCCGACCAGGAATGTTCGTGCGGTGGTGATTCGGCGATCCCGTTGCGTTCGTCCGGGAAGCACCGTCACCGCCGTTCCTTCGGGCAAGGCGTTTCCGAGTAGTCCGGATCGGACGGGCTACTTGAAAACGGTCTTACGAAGAGGGTCAGGCCTCTCCGGGGATGCCCTCAGGGATTAGGCGGGCATAGTCGTCCAGCGATCCGCCGGAGATGCAGGCATCGATAATCTCGCGCCCGAGTGGCATCAGGGCCGGATTGTCGAAGTTCGCAAGCTCCTTGACAAAGAAGTCGCGGAGAATTTGCGCACCCTTGTCATAAGCATCGGCCCCGACTTCTGGTTGCTTGTCCACTTCGAAGAACCAGGTGCCGAGCGGACGTCCCTCAACCACGAGGGAAGACGGGTTCCAGCCCAGCAGGTTGCAACGCGACGGGCGAACCTGCTTGAGGTTAAAACGCGCCCCTCCGCGGCGGGCCAGATACTCACGGGTGATCCACTGCGGCATGAAGCTCACCTTCCAGCAACCGATATGCTGGTTCGGGATGAGGATGTAGCGGACTGCCGGAGTATCGAGGATTTGCTGCAGCAGGAGATTCGCCTGATCGACACGTCGGCCAGTGGCAAAGGGCCAGTAAGAACCCACGCCTTCGGAGGACATTCCCTCAGACTCAACAATGCTGGGGTTGGCGTGGCCACGAGGAGCCACTAGACGCCACAGCCATGCCAAAGCAGGCGGGAGGATGTGAAACATTCCGATAATGCCGAAGGTTGGGTTTTCTGCGGTGCAGGGGGGGCAGCGCACCCCGAAGCTCCGAATGTCCACCGAAACCGGATCCTGAACGATCCCCGGAACCGCCTTGCGTGGGATGATCACCCGCGGGTTGGGGCAGGGACTCCCGGGTTCGTCTTCAATGTGTTCCCAAATCAACGCGGTGCTGTCAGGCTTGGCCTCGATGTTGAGGAACAACAGCGGGTGAGGCGGGTGGATGGTCAACTCCTCCAAATGAGGATCGACCCCGTAGCGCTCGATGTGGTTGACCCGCACGAACCAAGCGTCCTCGGCGTCGGTAAGAACGAGCTTGCCACCCTTTTTCTCGAAAGACGGATGGCACAGCGCCATGTCGTCCGTAACGGGCCGCAGGTCACAGGCCTGGGGGAGACTCAGGTGGCGCTCCTCGCCCGTGACTTGATTTTTGCCGAGCAGAAGAGACCCGTCCGGCTGGCGGTGAACTTGCTCCAGCATTTCGCTTTTGCCCCCACCACTGGCTCCTTCGTGGGAGATGACGACGTGATTCTCATAAGGAGTCACGACATCGACCGTCGAGCAGTGCATGGTGAGCCATTTTTCCTGCTCTCCGAGAGTGAGAAGTACGCCGTAGATTCCCTTCTTCGCACTCGGCCCCGGATACAAGTTGTAACTGAATAACTCATGAAGGTCTTCCGTGCGGTTGTGAACGACCACCTGCCGCCCGTCGAACCGGGTGTGCCGGAAAGGTGGGGCAACGTAAATGATCGCCCGCGGGTTGAAGCCCTCGGGGATTTGATTGGGGGGAATCATGCCCTGCAGCAAAGCCAGGCCGAGCGCGAAAAAGCCTGCATTGTCCGGAGCGACTACCAGCGCATCCGTTCCTTTGCCCTCAATCCCTGCATTGAACGGGAACAGGGCGAGGGGTTGCCCCTCCATCCAGGCAAACGTTTCCTCGCGCAAATCGTCAAACGATTCGCCGAAGCGTTCCTGAAAGGTGGGCTTATCTGTCGGACGTGTATCCCCAATGACCATACAGTCGGGATCGCGCCGGCGCATGTAGGGTTCCAGGTAGTTTGCGGCAATCCCATTGCGGGTCCGGCAGACACGGGCTTCGAGGACTTCGCCTTTGCCCGGAACATCATAGCGGACGTCATGATAGCCGCTCGAATCAACATCCCGGACCGAGAGGTTGATCAAGTCGTCTATGCTGTCCGGTAGAATAAAGCTCGGAGCTTTGGCTAGAAGGCGTTCAACGGCAGAAGGAACCGGGAACGGTAGTTGGGTGGATGTTGGTTTACTCATGATGATGCGTTTATTAGAGAAATTTATCCATAGAAGAACTTTGTCATTAGTTGAACTTCCCAAAATTCGACCAGATTTAAAGAAAAATCGGTCTCAATAGCATCTTTTTCTAACGAAAATTCGACAAGCTTCTTTCCCGCAATGCTTTAGCGATGAATAATTTTCTCGTTTTCCTTCTCATGTTTGGTTCGAAACGTAAAGGGATTAGAGAATCAGGTTTGCACAGACGAGAAAAGGTCTCAGGATCGAAAGGTATGCGCTTCTTTGCCGAAATTTCATCACCTCGCACCGCTCGAAGATTCAGTTTCCCGGGCGGGTGGCTTCTGGTAGCGGCGGCTCTGGGCCTCGTACTCGCGGGATGCAGCCCCTCTGGCCCAGTGGACGCACCAGCCTCTGATGCGGTCGATGAAACCAGTGTAACCCCGGAAGAGTATTACGCCGCTGATCCCGAGTTTTTCCGCTTCGCCAGCCTGGAAGACCTTCCCGCCGATCTGACCTGGGAAGATGGAATGGATCAGGAAATTTTCGCCTCCCCCGAAGCCGTTCGCGGAGGGACCTTGCGATCATTTATTCTGAACTTTCCTCCGACAGTCCGAACCGTCGGCCCCGACTCGAATCACTCCTTCCGAAGCGTGCTTCTGGACGAGAATGCCGTGGGTCTCGTGAGCCGCCATCCGGTGACAGGGAGATTTTTTGCGGCCCTAGCCGCCGAATGGGCCGTGGGCCCCGACAAGCAGACGGTTTATTTCCGGCTGCGCCCGGAAGCCACCTTCTCCGACGGCGAGTCCGTTACGACCGACGATTTCCTCTACCTTTTCTACTTCATGCAGTCTCCCCACATCGTGGCTCCCTGGTATAACGATTGGTACTCGAAGGAATACAGCGGCATCACCCGCTTCGACGACCACACCCTCGCGATCCATCTCTCCAGCCCAAAGCCGGAGCCACTTGAGTTGGCGGGAGTTCGCCCCCGCCCGGCCCACTTTCACGGCACCCTGACCCCGGACTGGGTCACCAGGAACCAATGGCGATTCGAACCCACAACCGGCCCCTATGAGCTTTTGCCGAAAAATATTCGCACGAACCGGTCGATCCGGATGACCCGCGTGGAAAACTGGTGGGCGAATGAACACAAATTTTTTAAAAACCGCTTCAATCCCGACTCCAAGCACTATGAACTGGTCCGCGATCTGAATATCGCCTTCGAGCGGTTTAAGAAGGGCGACTTTGATATGTTCGGCCTGACCATTCCCGAGTACTGGTACGAGCGATCGGAAGGAGTAGAGGAGTTTGACCGCGGGCTGATCCGCAAAGCGATCTTCTACAATCAGGTGCCCCGACCAAGCATAGGTCTCTGGATGAACACTTCCGTGACGGGTCTCGACGATCCGAACATTCGAAAAGGGATCCAGCATTCAATGAACTTTGACCGTGTCATCGAGAAGCATTTCCGAGGAGACTATGCGCGGCTCAATACCAGTTCGGATGGCTACGGTGACTTTACGAACCACGATATTCGCGCCCGCGAATTTTCCGTAGAGAAAGCGCGCGAATTCTTCGCAGAAGCCGGCTACGCGGAACAGGGGCCGGATGGAATCCTCCGCAATGCGGACGGAGACAAACTCAGCTTCACCCTTCTGGTCGCCAATATTCCTCCCCGGATTGACGTCGCGCAGATTCTAAAGGAAGAAGCCCGCAAAACGGGCCTTGACATCAACATCCTCGCGCTGGAGCCAACTTCCACCTATAAACAGGTTATGGAAAAGCAGCACCAGATCACATTTTCCGGCTGGAATTCGAGCCTTCCTTACCCTCGCTACTGGGAGGGTTTTCATTCTGACAATGCGAATCGCCCCCAGACGAACAATATTTCCAATACCGCCAATCCTGAAATGGATGAATTGATCGAGCAATATCGGAACTCAACGGATCTTGCCGAGAAACGTGACATGGCCCACCAGCTTGAACAAATGGTCTATGAGGAGGCAGCCTTTGTTCCCGGATACAAAGTACCCTTCTACCGGGTAGCCTTCTGGGCCTGGATCCATTTCCCGGAGCATTTTGATGTCCCTCTGAGCGATTCGCCCGGCGAGCATGGCCTTTACTGGATCGATCTTGAGGAGAAGGAAAGAATCCTCCAGGAACGACGGCAGGGTGAGTCGCGCCCGAGCGAGGTGCTCATCTTTGACAAATGGAAAGACCCCTCGTGAAACCACCATGATCGTCTATCTCCAGGGCCAACTCCTCCAGTCCTCTCCTTTGTTCGCCACCGTCCTTACCAGCGGCGTTGGATACGGCGTACATGTTCCACTGCGGGTTTCCGAGAAGCTCCCACCGGCCGGCGGAGAGGTAAAGCTCCACATCCGTCAGGTTTTCCGGGAGGACTCTGCCGAGCTGTTCGGCTTTCTGGATGCCGCCGAACGCGATTTTTTCGACCTGCTCACCAAAGTTTCCGGAATCGGCCCTAAAACCGCCCTCACTCTCCTGAGCCGTGTCCCCGCTGAGACTCTCGCTGCCGGCATCGCCTCCAGCGACACGGTCATGCTCGCCCAATGTCCCGGCATCGGCAAGAAAACAGCCGAACGGATCGTCCTGGAGCTGCGGGACAAGGTGCCCTCCTTCGCTCCTGCCGGTCCAGGGAGTCCCAAATCCGAATCCGGTGCGGCCTTACATGAATCCGCAGAGGAGGCCGTCGCCGCTCTGGTAACCCTCGGATTCAAGCCAGTCGATGCTCGCAAGGCGGTCGATCGGGGCTTGCAGCGCGCAGGACCCACACCGAGCACCGAAGAATTGGTGAAGATGGCTCTCCGCTGAACGAACCCTTTCGGACCCAGGCTCAAAGCTTGCGGATGTCGACATAGTTGCCGCTTTCCCCCTCGAGAATCTCGGGAAGGAGGCCGATGATCCTCTTGGCGCAAGTCCGCCCATCCGGCATTTTCTCCGTTCCCTTTGCCGCTTTCAGGATTTCAAGGGGTGGAAAACGATCATCGGCAGGCAGATTCGTCAAATATTCCTGCATCCCCGAGTTAACCAATCCTGGAGCCAATGCTGTAAAATGGGTCGCCGGGTGCTCGCCCGCGTATAATTTGATGAGCATATTCAAGGCCGCCTTCGAAAGGCTGTATCCGTTCCAGCCACGACTCCCCGACTGAGACGCACCGGAGGATATGCCAATCACTTGCTTAACTTCCGAAGCCTCCTCAAAGACAATATCCAGAATCCACTTATTCGCCCAGACGTTGATCTCCATCGTGTCCCGAAGATCACTCAGCGGCGTATCTTTCATATCCCGGATCTCCCCCAGTTTTCCCGCATTCAGGTAAACCACCTCCCACGTTTCCACTCCACGAACCAATTCCCGAAAGGCGGAGGAACCTCGCTCGGCATCCGCCAAGTCAATACTCCCGTGGATCAATCCTCTCTCGACCAAATCCTCCGGTACCCGTCGGCTACACCCGTAAACGGCGAACCCCCTCTCCAGATAAACGTCCGCCAACCCGTGCCCAAGCCCAGAGCTCACTCCCGAGATCAATATCCTTTTTTTCATGGCATCTACCATACAACATCCACCAAAATTATCCAGCACCTTCGCATGGACTGCTGAAATGTGGGAATTTTTCCGGAAATCCACGTTATTTGAACCTGGTTGACGCAAAAACGATTTTATTTGCCATACGTTTACTGGGCATAATCTGTTCGAAAAAGCCAAATATTCTACGAAAGATTAGACTTAGTGCATCTAAATATCATCACGCCGATCGCTCTGTTTCCGGTTGGTTGCTGCTTGGGGTTTTCGGTGAGTCGAAATCTCATTTTGCGGAATTGCAAGGTGTGTGGGGGAGGTTCATTTTCGTCTCTCCATGAATTGGGAGGTCTATTTTGTGCTAGCACTGCTTGTCGGTGCGATCGTCAGCTTTACCCGGGAGAAAATTCCGGCCGACCTGACGGCGTTGAGCGTCTTCGCGATCCTGGCTTTGGCATCCGCGCTTGTTCCGGGATCAAGATTGCCTGCGGTAGGCGAGCTGCTAGATGTTTTCGCGAATCCTGCACCGATCACGATCGCCTCGATGTTTATCATCAGTGCCGGACTGGAACGCTGCGGGGTGATCAACTCTCTGACAGGTCTTTTGGAGAAGACGACCCGATTCGGCTATCGGAAATTTCTTCTCTTTTTGATCATCCCGGTCGCTCTGGTTTCTGCCTTTGTGAACAACACGCCGGTGGTGGTGATTCTTCTTCCGGTGGCGATCAGCCTGAGCGGGAATCTCGGGGTTCCCGCCTCGAAGGTTCTGATCCCCCTGAGCTATGCTTCGATATTTGGGGGAACGTGTACGCTGATGGGGACCAGCACAAATATTCTCGGGTCATCGCTTCTGGTTTCTGCTGGGTATGAACCGTTCAGCATGTTCGAGTTTGCGGCGGTCGCTGTGCCGCTGGGTCTTGTCGGGACGCTCTACCTGACCCTCTTTGGCAAATGGCTTTTGCCCGATCGCGAGAGCCTCGGCTCCCTGATTCCGGCGGAGGCGCGAAAGGAGTACCTGGCGGAAGCTTTTGTTCGCGGGGACTCTCCCCTGGTGGGGAAGAAAGTAGAGGAGACCCGAATTCTCAAGCAACCGGGAATCCGGGTTGTGGAGGTGATCCGCACTGGGACCCCGATTCCGGGCGACTTGCGCAAAGTGATCCTGCGCGGAGGGGATCGGGTGGTTATGGCGTGTCGGCCCTCGGGGATCGCGGAGGCCCGGGAGTTCGAGGGCATGATCCTGACAGCCGAGAAAGATTCGGACCTCGAACCGATATCCGGTCGTCAGGCTTCGATTGTGGAAGCGATGGTTGCCCCCAACTCCCCAGCGGTCGGGAGAACGATCGCAGAGATGAATTTCCGGCAACGTTTTCGGACGCTGATCCTCGCAGTGCATCGGGACGGAAAGAACCTGAATGCGGACTTCCAGAAAACGGTCATCTCGGCAGGCGACACGATTCTTCTCCTCGGCCCGGATGAATCGCTTGAGGCCCTGCGCCGGAGCCGGGACCTGGTCCTGCTCGATCAGCCGGTCGTTCCGGCGGACACGCGCAGGCGGAAGGCTCCGATCGCCATCGGGGTTCTTGTGGGGGTGGTCTTGCTGGCCACCTTGAATCTGGCCCCGATTGCGGTTGCGACCATTCTCGGGGTTAGTGTTCTCTTTCTGACCGGATGCCTGAAGCCGCAGGAGGGGTATCAGTCTGTTGAATGGAAAATTCTCATTCTTATCTACGGAATGCTGGGGCTGGGTCAGGCGATGGAAAGCAGTGGAGCTACGAGTTCATTTGTCGGTTTTACCAGCAACGCACTCGAGACATTTGTAACCCCTTCCTGGCAACCCTTCGTTCTTCTCGCCATTATTTACCTTGTCAGCAGTGTTTTCACGGAGTTCCTCTCCAATAACGCGACGGTTGTCCTCATGGTCCCGGTGGCGATCTCGCTGGCTTTGGGGATTGGAGTCGACCCCAGACCATTCGCGATCGCGTGCTGCATCGGAGCCTCGGCCAGTTTTGCCACACCGATTGGCTATCAGACGAACACTCTGGTCTATGGAGTGGGTGCGTACCGATTCACCGATTTCATGAAGGTGGGAATCCCCCTCAATCTCACTTACGCTATCGGGACTATTTTCCTTGTGCCGTTAATCTGGGAGTTTTAACGGACGCCTGGCTGCTCAGGCGGGAAACCCGAAATAATCGCGTGCGTTCTCGTAACTGACACGGCGGACGAGGCCATCGATCAACTCCGGATCATTCGGGATTAAGCCTTCGTCCACATCGCGCCCGACCAAATTGCAAAGAATCCGGCGGAAATACTCGTGTCTTGGAAACGAGAGAAAGGATCGCGAATCGGTCAGCATCCCCACAAAACGCGAAAGCAACCCCAGGTTCGAAAGAGCGTTGATCTGGGCCTCCATTCCATCGATCTGGTCATTGAACCACCAGCCCGAGCCGAACTGGATTTTCCCGGGAATGGTTCCATCCTGAAAATTCCCGATCATCGTGCCGAAGACATAATTATCACTCGGGTTCAGGTTGTAGAGGATCGTGCGCGGGAGTTTGCCATCGCGGTCCAGGAGGTCTAGGTGGCGGCTCAGACGCTCTGCGTGTTGCCAATCGCCAATCGAGTCAAATCCGGTATCCGGACCCAGATTGCGGTAGAGGCGACTGCTGTTGTTTCGCATCGCCCCCAGGTGGAACTGGCGGGTCCAGCCCCTCTCGAAATCCATCTGGCCCATTGCGACCATCAGGTAAGTCGCCAGCCCCTCGGACTCCTCTGCGGATACCGCCTGCCCTTTCCGCGCCTGGGCGAAAACCTCCGCCGCCTTTTCTGGGGAAATCTCCCGGGCAGGCAGGACATTCAGCCCGTGATCCGACAATCGACCGCCCATTGAGTGGAAGAATTCGTGCCGCTCCCCGATGGCCGTGAGGAGATCGTCTAGCGAGTTAATGCGGTGCCCCACCCGGTCCGCCAGGGCATCGACCCAGGGGTTGAAGACTTCCGTCTTCTCGGGGCAGAGGACTTTATCCGGGCGAAAGGCCGGAAAAACCCTTGCGGGGAAATCCTTCCCGGCCAGAGCCTGGTGATGTTCGAGCGAATCCGTTGGGTCATCCGTTGTGCAGACCACTGCGACCCGAAATTTTTTCAGAATCCCGGCGACATCCAGGTCCCCGTCGTTGAGTTGCTCATTTGCCATCTCCCACACCGCTGGTGCCGAGTCCTCATTCAGAATGCCACTGAAGCCGAAATACCGCTTCAATTCAAGATGCGTCCAGTGGTAGAGGGGATTCCGAATCGTATGCGGTACGGTGCGGGCAAAGGCGAGGAATTTATCGTAGGGATCGGCGTCACCCGTGCAAAAGACCTCCGCCACTCCGTTGCTCCGCATCGCCCTCCACTTGTAATGGTCGCCTTCCAGCCAGGCTTCGAAGAGGTTCCCGAACCGGCGATTCTCTGCCAAATCCTTTGGCGGCAAATGGCAGTGGTAATCGATGATGGGCAAATCTCTTGCCACCTCAAAATACAGCCGTCTCGCGGTTTCCCCGCGCAGTAAGAAGTCCTCCTGCATGAAATTCATATCCTTACAAGGCTACAAGAATGAGATCTTCCGTCCAAACCATTTTTCACAAAAAATCCTCGATGGATTGGATGTGTCGATTTTTCTGCCCGGCGAACCAATCTTTACCCTTGTTCCGGCCTCAAATCCCTTATTGAAACAATTATGGCCATCTCCGACTTTCTTCCTGTTCTCATCCAAGTCTGTCTCGCCATTGGGATCGGCGGGGTGATTATCTTAGCCAGTGTCTTCATTGGACAACGGGGCCGGCAAAACAAGATCAAGGACACCGCCTACGAGTGCGGGGTTCCTCCAGCGGGAAAATCGCGGACGCGCTATGCCGTAAAATTTTACGTAACGGCGATGCTCTTTATTCTCTTCGATATTGAAGTCGTGTTCCTGATTCCCTGGATACTCACCTACCGCGAGTTTCTTGTCAACGGGATCCCGATCGTCGCTCCCATCGCCGTATTCTTCGGCATTTTTATTCTTGGACTCGTCTACGAATTGAAAAAGGGCGCGATCGAATGGGAGCGTTGAACTAAAGCGTTGTCCGCCCCCCAGACATCCGATTCATGCATCTTGAGCGATTTATCACGAAGTCCCGCATCATCCAGATCGAGAGCAAGGATCTGAAGGGTGCGCTGGAGGAATTGCTCAACGCCTGTGAAATCCAGGAGCTTGAAGAATACGGCAAAAAGAAGCTGCTCCAAGAACTGATCGAACGCGAGCACACGATCACAACCAACCTGGGCAATGGCGTCGCCCTCCCCCATGTCCGCGTCCCGATGAAGCGGCACTACATCATGGCGATCGGGCGGTGCCCGGAGGGCCTGACGTATGATGGATCGGATGATTATCGCGACGTCAAACTGGTCTTGCTTCTTCTCGCCTCCGAAAGTGCCCGCAATTACCTGAACGCCCTCGCCGCCATAGCCGGAATATTTCAGGACAGGAGTGCGGTCGACCGGTTGATGCGACCCTCGACCCTGGAAGAGTTTCGCACCGAAGTAAAGGCGACCCTCAGCGGGGATCCGCAGCTCCCACGGAAGAAGCCGACCCGCATCAACCGGCTCATCCTGCGGGAGGCCGAAAAGATCGCCACCAGTGCCAATTGCGGCTCCGTCTTGATCTTCGGCGACACCTTTGCGGGAGGGATCGAGCTCACCCGGACCTTCAAGGACCTCAAAACCGTCCTGATCACTCAGGCTGGGTCGGAGTCTTCGGATGAAGGGGGCAAAGTCACCGCCCATCTCCCCATCCGGTCCTTTTCCCATCACCGGATGTCCCAATTACGTTCGGCGATCCTCATTGGCCTCACCCGCGGAATCTTCAATCCGGACGAGCTGATTTGCTGTGTCGGCGGACTTCCGCAAAGCAACCGGTTCGACACGATCCTGGTTGTCGAGGTGGCTCGCGAGTTTAAGACTCTTTTCTCGGAACGGACCCATTCCCTGCCCCCGTCCCTGCGGCCCGAGGTGATGGAGCGGGTTCTGGCCATTGCAATGGAACTCGGCATGGAGGGACGCGAGGGCAAAAAGGTCGGCTGCCTCTTCGTGCTCGGCGACACGCAAAAAGTTCTCGAATTCACGAAGCCACTAGTCTTGAATCCGTTCTTCGGATACCGGGAGGAAGACCGCAACGTGCTCAACCCCTTCATGGATGAAACCGTCAAGGAATTCTCCTCGATTGATGGAGCTTTCATCATCCGCGGAAATGGCGTGATCGAGGCCGCTGGCACACTGTTGCGCGCACCGGAATACCCTGACCTCCCCGGTGGATTGGGTGCCCGGCACGCCGCCGCCGCCGCGATCACCAAATGCACCCGCAGCCTCGCAATTGTTGTCTCCGAAAGCACGGGCCAGGTCTCCCTCTTTTCCCACGGAGACATGGTCTCTCTCCTCGGTCATCCAGTTGGCGGAAATTTTTGATTGGGCGCAATTTTTTTATGCGCGGTAAGTAGAGGTGGCTTCCAGGCCCTTAGCAAGCGACAAGATGCCGCCTCTAGTGTGCAGAAAACCCGCACAAAAAAAATTGCACCCTTTTTGATTGCGCACCGCAACAAAACGTCCTTTATTCAGCGGTTTTCCGATATTCATTATGCCACGCGACACCATTATTCTGGAATGCACCGAAGCCCGCAAAGAAGACCAGCGGCCTTCCCGCTACATGTCCACCCGCAATAAAAAGGTTCAGACCGAGCGGGTTGAGAAGAAAAAGTATAACCCGTACTTGAAGCGGCACACGCTGCACCGAGAGCTGAAAAGCGCCAAATAGGTCCGGAGAAATTAGAGTGCCCCTTCAGCGCTTGACCGGGTCAATGCCGCAGGAACCTCTGTGGTGGGTGCTTATGTAACCCACCCACTGTAGGGCATGGCTTTCAGCCGTGCCCGCGAATGGCTGGTAGGTTTCGTTTTCGTCGGGAAGCGCACGGGTCTCGCGGAAGCGATGCTCAAAGATGTCATCGCCCAAATCGCTCGGCGAATCCTCGATATCCACGAGATAGGGGACCACCGGCATCCCCGTTGCCGAACCAGACGATCAGATCATTACTGATTTTCCCGGGGAGAAAACGGTACTTTTATTACGTCGAGGCGCGAGAACGCGCGGTATTTTTATTTGGACTCATTGCTCGAAGTTCTGCCTTGAGGCGACCCAGCCAATCCAAGCCTCCGATCCCTCGGGAGATCCCGCGAATCCGTCACTCCAAGCAGGCAATGCGTGCCGCCGATATATACCATCAAGCGAAAATTTAATAATTTTATCCGTATATTGCCGACCGGAATTATAGGACAGTCCTAAAGCATGGTATACAAATGAGGCGTTTGTGGCATGCGTCATGCAAATCCCGACGACTACTCATAAACATGGAGTAAATCTTACTTTCTATCACTAGTATCTTGCAACAGTTTTTCTTTCGTAGTCGGAGCGGCTCTGGACCTTCGTAGCCTTGGCGAAGTCGGTTGCCGTCCGATCCCTTTCGGCTCAATCATCGCTTTGGGGGCCAGGGGGCCAAGGCCAGAATGGCACTAGTTTAAGTCGAGATCGACCTCTTACTCTTAATCATACTCGTAATCGTAATCTCTATTCCGGAAATCATAAACCATTGATTATAAGCTTCTTGGATTATGATTATGATTATGATTATGATTATGATTAAGAGCACGATTATGAGCTTAAACGGAAACTCCCTTATAAACTAGCCATTCGGCCAAGGCCACCCGACTACGCTTTGATACGAAATTGATTTTGTCCCAAGATACTAGATTTGCCAGACGGTGACAGCCGGGGAGTTGAGGTCGAAATTATAGGACAGTTCTAAAATCTGATATGCGAATAATGAATTTTCTCGAAAGTGGGACTCAGGTGACAACGATCGTGCGTGATCTTTCGAACAATCTTACTTTTTGTCATCAGCGAAGCAGGACCGTGGCTGGGAGCTTCTTATGTTGGAGAGTATTGAGCGGCCGGTCCCATGCGCGGTGGTGAGAAACTGGCCGCTCCGGCGGATCTGTACCAAAAAAGACCTGCGCCCGGCCAGCAGTGCCATGATAAAGACAGAAATAACGTTGGGACAAACTTTTCATTGAAATCAGGCTTTAAAGGCTATGCAGCCAGTAAATAAAAATACCGTGTGCGAGAATGCGCGATTTGGAGAATTTCGTTTACTCGCCGGGGTGGGCCAGCGACAATCACGGGTTTTTATGAGTGGGACACTCGGTGGCGACTGGACAGGCCGGACAAGCGACAATTTGGCGTTGATCAGGCGGCTTTTACGTTTTGCCTGGCAATTCCGCAGGCGTTGTCTGCTGGTGATCATTCTTCAATCGGCCATTCTGGGCCTTACGATTGGAAGTGTGAATCTGGCCGGGGTGGCGATTGACTTCCTGAAGGTTCGGCTGACCGGTACGGGGGAAGTGGTTTGGCCATTGGGCATCGCTCCGCCGCAGGGAGCGGACCCGCTGAACGTCGTGCTTGTGGTCGGTGCCTGTGTTGCGCTTTTTGCGGTTTTGCGGGCGGTGCTCGAATACTTCAACGAACTCTCGCGTGGGTTTCTCATCCATGTGGACATTGTCCTGCGTCTTCGCGGGTTGGTTTACGAAAAGATGCAGCTTCTGTCTTTTCGCTTTTTCGACCGGAACGCCAGCGGCACCTTGATCAACCGGGTGACTTCGGATGTGCAGATGACGCGTGCCTTCATTGACCAGGTCGTCGTGCAGGTGTTTATCATGTTGGTTTCCCTGCTGGTCTATCTGGGCTACATGTTGAGCTACCATGTCCCGCTGACTCTTGCCTGCCTCATCACCACGCCCCTGCTTTGGTATGCTTCGGTCTGGTTCGCGAAGAAGCTCCGGCCCGCCTACCTGGAGAACAGTGAGCGGATGGACCGGGTGGTGCTGAACTTTTCGGAAAGCATGCAGGGAATTCAAATGATCAAGGGATTCGCCCTCGAGAAGCTGCGGATCGCCGAGTTTGGAAAGCAAACGGATGCGGTTCGCCAGAAGCGGCAGGAGATCTTCTGGATGACGAGCAATTTCGCTCCCTTTGTGGGGATGTTGACCCAGCTGAACCTTGTCATCCTTCTTGGATACGGAGGCTACCTCGTGATTCAGGGGGAACTTCCGCTCGGCACGGGTCTGGTCGCCTTTGCCGCCTTACTCCAACAATTTTCCAATCAGGTCGCCAATCTCGCCGGAGTGGCCGACAGCGTGCAGCAAAGTCTTACCGGTGCCCGGCGGGTTTTCGAGGTACTGGATGCCCCGGTCGAGATCGAGTCGCCGGAGAATGCCGTTCATCCCGATTCGATCGAAGGCAACATCCGTTTCGAAAATGTTTCGTTTGGCTTCGATCCGGGTAAGCCGGTTCTTCGGGGGATTGATCTCGAGGCGAAGCGGGGCGAGGTCGTCGCGATAGCCGGGGCAACGGGTTCGGGGAAAAGCCTCGTAATGAGCCTGATTCCCCGGTTCTATGATCCGGCAGCAGGGCGCATCTTGCTGGACGGACACGACCTGAGGAAACTCGATTTGGGATTCATTCGCCGGAATGTCGGCATGGTCTTTCAGGAGAATTTTCTCTTCTCGAACTCGGTGGCAGCAAACATCTCCTTTGGGCATCCCAACGCAACTCGAGAGCAGATTGAGAAAGCGGCCCGGATCGCTTGCGCCCATGAGTTTATCCTGAACATGCCGAATGGCTACGACTCGATACTGAGCGAATCCGGCAACAATCTTTCCGGTGGTCAGCAACAACGTCTCGCCATTGCGAGGGCGGTGCTCCTTGAACCGGCCATCCTTCTCCTCGATGACCCCACCGCTGCGATCGATCCGGAGACCGAGCACGAGATCATGGAGGCGATCGACCGCGCCATCGCCGGGCGAACCACCTTCATCGTGGCGCACCGGCTCTCTACTCTGCGGCGGGCAGATCAGGTCATCGTTCTGGATCAGGGCCGCGTCCTGCAGCGGGGCCATCACAATCAGTTGATGGAGGAGGACGGTCTCTACCGTAGGGCGGTCGAACTGCAGGCGGTCGATCCCGAGAGCATGGCTCTCCTGGCCGAAAGCGAGAGGAGGCGGAAGTGAGTGCCGGTGCAAACAGGGGTCGCCGGGAGCACGTTCGTCCCGAACTGCGAAATGATCCCACCGAGCGGGTGCGGGTGAAGGACGTGGACGAGGAGGTCAGCCAGGACATCTCGCTCGCTCGCACAACGCGATCCCCGGGGGATTCCGAGACTCTCGATCACCTGAATCTGGCCCTCTTTTTACGCCTGTTTTCCTGGACCCGCCACTATGGGCCGAAACGCTACTGGCTCTTTGCGTGTGTGCTGATCCGGTCGGCCCAGTTGCCTCTGCTCGCATGGTCGCTCAGTGCCGTGATCAACGGCCCGATTGCCGACGGGGACTTCGGGCTGACCCTCTGGTATGCGCTGGGCTACGCGATCTTTGCCCTCTTCACCCAGGTGGTCATGCACTTCCGGCAGCGCTATGCGCTGGAGATGGGGGAGTCGGTGGTCTTCGAGATGCGCAACGCTGTCTTTCGCCACCTGATGCGAATGCCGATGTCCTTTTACAACCGGACCAAGCACGGATCCATTCTCTCGCGGCTGACTTCGGATATGGAGGCCGTCCGGCAAGGTGTACAGTCCGTCCTTTTCATCTCGCTCGTGCAGTTCGGGCAGATGATCGTCAGTGGTGCCCTGATGGCCTTTTACAACTGGATGCTTTTCCTCGCCCTGCTCGGGATGACGCCGATTCTCTGGTTGATCAACCGCATCTTCCGGCAGCGAATCTCCCGGGCCTCTCGCAACTTGCAGGAGAGCTTTTCCCGGGTGACGGCCACAGTGGCCGAGAGCGTGCGGGGAATCCACGTCACCCAGGGATTTGCCCGCGAGCAGACGAATGCCCGCCTCTTCCGGCGGCTTATTGCGGACCACTCCGGGTACAACATGGGCCTGTCCCGGCACATCGCGCTCTACCTCCCGCTCCTCGAGTTGAACGCCCAGGTCTTCACCGCCGTCCTTGTAATCCTGGGTGGATACGGTGCCTTGCATCCCGACATCCAGATGAACGTCGGGGATCTCGTGACCTTCTTCTTCCTCGCAAGTCTCTTTTTTCAGCCGATCACGGTTATCGGGCGCCAGTTCACCTCGGCCCTTTCCGCCCTTGCCGGTGCCGAGAGGGTCTTCCGGCTCCTGGACCAGGAGCCGGACTGGAACGAGTCAGAGGGCGGGCAGCCGCTCGGTGGCTTTGGCGGGACCGTCCGTTTCGAGGATGTCGGCTTTTCCTATGAGCCGGGCAAACCGGTCCTCCAGGGCATAAGCTTTACTGCGAAACCGAACGAAACGGTCGCCCTCGTCGGTCACACCGGCAGTGGCAAGAGCACGATCGTAAATCTTCTCTGCAAATTCTATCTCCCGGGAGAGGGGAGGATACTCTTTGATGACCGGGAGATCCGCGACATAGAGACGGCCTCCCTTCGCTCGCAGATCGGCATCGTGCTCCAGCGCAACTTCCTCTTCAGCGGCACGGTCCGGGAGAATATTCGGGCCGGTCGTCCGGATGCGACGGATGAGGAAGTGGTAGAGGCGGTGCGCCGGCTCGATTGCCTCGACCTCGTCGAGGCGATGACCCATGGCTTCGACACTGCGGTCACCGAACGTGGCCAGGGACTCTCCCTGGGGCAGCGGCAGATCGTTTGCTTCGCCCGCGCCCTCCTCGCAGACCCCAAGGTGCTCATCCTGGACGAGGCGACCTCCAGTGTGGACACCATGACCGAGGCCCGTCTCCAGTTCGCCCTTGAGACACTCCTGCGCGATCGAACCTGCTTCATCGTTGCCCACCGCCTCTCGACCATCCGCAAGGCCCACCAAGTGCTCTTCCTCGAACAGGGGCGCATTGTCGAGCGCGGCACCCACGCCGATCTCCTGCTCCAAGGCGGGCAGTACGCCGGATTGTATCGGCGCTTTTCGGAGGAGTGACACCCGGGAAAACAACGCCTGTAGCCGAAGGACAGTGTCTTGGCGGCTCCGCAGGTGGTTTGCCGCAACCCTACGCGGGTTGCCGGCGCAGATCCGTTGTGACCTGATATTCGGGGGAGAGCCGCGGCGGTCGGACCGGGGCGGTCAATCCCTCTCTCTCGGGGGCGGGAATCCATCGTTCCCGGCATCGATCTTCCGCCTCCTGGCGGGTTTTGGGGAAGCCGTCATAGATCGGCTCGCTGGGATGCCAGTGATGGTAGCGGGCCGCCGTCACGACTTTCCCGGTTCTGGAGTCGACCCATTCCAAAAGAAGGGGGGACTGAATCGGCACGTTTGGGTGTAGGGCGGGATGGGCACTGGCGCATTTGTAACGAATTCCGCAAACCTGCGACGTGCCGAACCGGGTAAAAGGGACACGTATGCCGTTTGCGAGAAGGTAGCTACGGTCGAGGGATCCGGGATCAGGCAGGAGAATCTCGAGGCGGTCGGTGGAGTTGTCGACCTTGCGGACCGTGGCCAACCCTTGTGCTTCTTCGGCCATCAGTGGATACGATTCGAGAGCCTGACGCACGAGCAACTCGCCGACGGGAAGTTCGAGCCTGCCACGCAGCGGAAAGCGAAAATCAAAAACCGGACGCAGCCATTCCGGGTCAAAGGGGAACCCGCTTCGGGCGAGGTCCTCGCAAACGGCCAGTAAATCCTCCCAGAGCAAGGTTGGAAGAAAATAGCGGTCATGGAGCTGGCGTCCAAAGCGGCGTAGGCGGCGGCGAAACGGTTTTTTAATCAGGCGAGCTACGATCGTGCGTACGAAGAGGGCCACAGTCGCGCTCAAATCGGTATTGGGCAAAGTCTCGAAGGCCCGGAATTCGATGATCCCAATGCAGCCGTTCGGAGCGGAGGGGTTATGGAACTTGTCAAAGCAGATCTCGGCCCGATGGGTGTTTCCCGCTGCGTCCGTCATCAGGTTCTGGAGGAATTGATTGATCCAGAGAGGATCGAAAGTGCCCCGAACCGACTCGATCCCCTCGCATGCGACCTCCGTTTCGTAGAGGCTGTGGGTGGGTCCCTCGTCGAACCGCGGTGCCTGGCAGCCCGGGCCGACGTACTGACCCGTAAAGGCATAGGAGAGCACGGGATGATGCTGCCAGAAGCGGAGGATCGAGGCGATGCGAGAAGGCACCTGGAGAAACGGATTTGTCTCGAGGGAGGTTCCGCCGAGGGCGAGATGCGCCCCGCCACCGGTTCCGGTCTCGCTTCCGTTGAGATGGAAACGGGTGGTTGTGAGGCCGACTTGGCGGGCTGCCTTGTCGGCGGCCAGGAGATTGTGGCGATAAGTCGGCCAATCTGTGCAGGCTGGCAGATTGACTTCCAATACGCCAGGATCGGCGGCCAGACCGAAGGAGCGCACGGAAACGGGAGAGCCGCTGGGTCCGTAGCCGCAGAGGACGATATCCCCCAGGCCCATTTCACGGACGGAATCCGAGAGCAGGCCCACCAGAGTCCGGAAGCCCGTCCAATCCAGCGGGGGCAAAAAAAGGCGGATGGCTCCGCGTTTACACTCAACCGTCATGGCTCGGCGGAGGGCACCCTCCGGAAGATCGCCGAGGGGCAGGCGAAGGCCGAGTGGGGAGTCCCCCGCGAACAGTGGGATCGGCGCCTCCCACGACCACGGCCACTCATCGGATGCCCAGTCTCCCTTATCATGGTCGAGTGGGAGCACCCAACCGCATGTCGAGCGCTTGGGGGATGAGGGATCACGGGCCGGGAGCAGGTAATCGCTGAGTCCCAGACGTTCCGCTATCTTTTTCGCGAATCGGGTCGCGTCGCGCTGTTCGTTTTGGCCTTCCCTGTCCTCAAGCAGAAGGCTTTGTCGGTCGGGCCAGAGGACGTCGCCGGGATGATCGAGAAGGACTACGTTCCAGCGGGGGAGGGGTTCGCCCGGATACCACTTTCCAAAAATCTGCAGCACAACCGCACCAGGGCACTCCTGTTCCAGAAGGGTCGAGGCCATCTTGTGGGCATATCTCAGCTTCTCGGGACCCATCGCCTCGAGGTTCCACTCCGCTCCACGGGGCTGGTGGGGGAGATAGGTCGGCTCGCCTCCCATCGTCAACACCACCCGGCGGGACGAAAGCTCTTTCTCAACGGTTACGGCAAGATCTTCAATCGCAGCGGGTGATTTCATGCATAGATAAGGGCTTCTGCGGAGGTTGCCGATTGTTCTGGAGCCGAGGACTACGGCGTCCAGAGACTCGCGGCGTTGTATTCGGCGGCGAGACGTTTGCGGTCGTCGGGAAAGGCGTCGGGGTCGGTGACGCTGGTCATTTCGCCGGGTTCCTCCTGCAGGTCGAAGAGTTGCTCGTGCGGTTCGCCCTCGAAATAGCGGCAGAGCTTGAAGCGGGGTTCGACGATGGCATGGCCGATCTCCGACTCGATCGGGACGTAGGTCCGGACGGCGTCTTTCTCACCGTCGACGATGGGTTTGAAGGAGATGCCGGGCAGGCCTGTGGGTGCTTCGACACCTGTCATATCGCAAAAGGTGGGGAAGAGGTCGAGGCCGGTGCAGACGAGGCTGTCGGCCGGGACAACCCTGGCATCGGCTTCGGTCGCGCCCGCCGGGCGGACGATGAGGGGCACCTTGAGGTTCTCCTCGTAAAGGACGTCCTTGTGTTCGAGGCGGTGGCTGGCACTCATTTCGCCGTGGTCGCTGGTAAAAACGACTGTGGTGGAATCGTCGAGTCCGCCCGCTTTGAGGCCGTCGAGGACGAGGCCGATTTCGCGGTCCACGCGTTTAACGAGGTTGGCGTAGGCCCAACGGTGGAGGCGCCATTCGCGTTCGCCCCATTGTTCGCGGCAGGAGCGGCGGAAGGGGCGGCGGGTGAGTTCCACGTCGATCGCTTCCGGTTCATCGCGCTGGGGTTCGAAGTTCTCCGGTAGCGGGGGGCAGACCTTATCGAAAAATTCCTCCTCACTCATGCCGGGAGGAAGTTTCGCGGCTTCTTCGAGGATCGCGATATCGCGCTGACAGTTCCGCACGAGTAAATGCTCAAAATCGTCGTGAGGGAACTCCTTCAGCCCGGCCATGCAGATGTCGTGTGGGTTGATGAAGGATGCGACGAGGAAGAAGGGCTTCTCGGGCTTTGTGCCCTGGTGCCCCCGCAGCCAGGTCGAGACGGTCAGGGCGAGGCGCTCGCGCTCATCGTCCTCAATGAATTCGAAGCCGATCTTCGCGGCTGTCATCTTGCCCGGGAAGTGCTGCTTGCCGGCAAAGACGGCTTCATAGCCAGCGGACTGCATCTTGTGGCCGAGGCCCTCGCAAAGGATTTCCTCGGAGATGATCCGTTTGTTCATGGGGCGAACGGGATCGGCGTGGAGACCCGCCTCGGAGCCGTAGCGACCAGTCATCATGGAAAAGCGCGAGGGCACGCACATCGGATTGGAGCAATAGGCACCCTCGAAACGGAGGCCGCGTGCCGCGAGGGCGTCGAGATTCGGGGTCTCGACCCAGCTGTTGCCGGCACAGCGCAGCATGTTGGCACTCTGCTGGTCTACGATGATAAAAAGGATGTTATTTTTCATGATATGTCAGTTGAAAGGCGGATGATTTTTTAGGGTTCCCCCCAGTTCCTTTGGTGCCCGTAATTTCGAAATCAGTCGTAGGCACCTGCTTCCATGAGGGGGATCAACCCGAGCAGGCCACCCAAGTGGTAGAAGGCGTTGCTGGATCTCATGCAGCAGCCTTCCCGGTTGATGGAATTGTAGTTCTTGTGGACGTGTTTGTGCTCACGCCATTCCTTGAGGAAGAGGTGGGCGGATTTGTCGGCGAGATCCCGGCGGGCCTTGGGCAGGTCGTAGATTTGTTCCAGCCGCAGGCGAGCGGTTTTTTTCAGTTCTTCGTAGGATTGCATAGGAGGATAATGGGGATCTTGCCGTTGTATTATTCGAATTGAAGGTTGTCGCGCGCGCTTCGTTTTAGGAAATTGCGGGGCTGTACCTACGATTCTTAAGGAGTGTGCCGTCGAACTGCCAAGCGTAAAGTTCCGACCTCACTAAACCGGGTCCTATTGACAAAAACCCGGCGCAAGCAGAAATCCCTCAAGATCGGCTGAAAATCTTGGCCATGTGGTGAATGGTCGGGCAGCTTCCGGGGATGCTTGTATCCCTTCGACAAGCCCGGGGCGATTCGACGCTGGAGCTCATTCTCGGTGCCGACAAGCAACCCGTAGGTCTGCGTTTTCGAATGCCCGGAAACGGCGACCCTCCACGTTTACTACGGATTCGAACTGGTGGAGGTTGTTCCCGATCAAAAATTCCTTCGCTGTTGGGGAGGGGGGTGTAACCAGAAGTCGGGGACCTCTCGAGAATTCGTGGGAGCGGGTTTATCCCGCGATATCAGAGGCCCGAATGGGGCATCACCGCCGGAAATCCGGGCATTCCTTCGACAATAAAAAATGTTATAATAAAAACGACAACTAATGTTTCGAATTCACACGAATCGAACCAATTTTTTCGCTGGTCAATTATGATTGGAGGGGATAATCTGGTCCTGTTTAGGTCTTTAGTATGAAAAGAAAGAAGCGTCTCACTGCTAAGGATAACACGGCCTATTTTTACCTGATGAGTCGGACGGTGAATGGGGAGATTTTGTTTGGGGAATTGGAGAAGGAGGTGCTGCGGAAGATGATTTGGCAGGTGGCTGATTTTTCGGGGGATCGGGGGCCAAGGAGGGGAAGGTTGCGATCTCCCGCGAGGAGGCAGTCCGCAATGGCACTCGGTTAAGCGATGATTCGCTATCGAAATCGGGATCGGGATCG
>CAZWFJ010000054.1:0-21677 GCA_964633135.1 uncultured Puniceicoccaceae bacterium
CGCCATGTAGCCAGTAGATTACCAGTTGATATTTTATAATACAATAATAAACAACGATTTATTAAAAACCAAGAATCTAACTTCCGCCTAAACCTCTCCGAACGTCCGGGGGTCTCCTCACGTCGACCACTACGAAAAGGCGACTGGGGCTCCTCACGTCGACTACTACGAAGAGGCGACTGGGGTCTCCTCACGTCGACCACTACGAAAAGGCGACTGGGGCTCCTCACGTCGACTACTACGAAGAGGCGACTGGGTCTCCTCACGTCGACTACTACGAAGAGGCGACTGGGACTCCTCACGTCGACTACTACGAAGAGGCGACTTTTCTGTGCCGCACCTCTTCGGAAACAGGCTACGGACCATTGGGATCGGGGCGGTTCCTGGGTTCGGAGTCTAGGAGGACGGCGGTTTCGCGTTCGAGCCTGCGAGTGAGAGCCGAACCAATCCCGAGGCATTGGTTGGCCTCCCTGGCAAGGGCTTCGATCTCTGAGCGTGTCTCCGGATCCTCGGTCGAGAGCGCCAGGGTTTTTATCTGAAGGGCTAAACTGGTCAGGACCTGGGCCAAACCATCGTGCAGGTTGCGTCCGATGCGACGGCGCTCGCCCGCAGCAATGATCTCGCACTCCCGCTCCAACTCGGTGATCGGGGTCAGGTTTTCCACAGTGACGAGCAGATACTCCTCTTCATTCGCTGAGAACAGGGAAGCGTGGAGGATTCGGAGAGGCAGGTTGACTCCAGATTCGAGTTTGAATTCCAAGTCGACCGGAAGATCCTCCCGAGCAAGGGAATGGGTCTGACGCAACGCGTTAAAAAGTCCATCCGCTTCCTCGCCGAAGATCGAGAGGAGTTTCTCGGCCTCGCGGTTCGCCGTTTTCAGACGGCCCTTCGCGAAAAGAAATACGCAGTCGGAGACGGCGGCAAACAGGGCCTTCAGATTGCGCCGGGTGGCTTCGAGTTGTTCGGCGAACTCCGCGTTCCGCTCGAACTTCTCGCGAAGATCATGGAGGACGGTGCTTCGGTTCGGAAACTTCATCGCGATTGGTGGGTTCGGCGGGTAAATCTCCAGCCGTTGGCGGGAGGCGGGGCGATCTCGGCAACAAACCCAATCTCACGCGCCCGGTCGACGATGCTCGTAGTGCCGCTCCCCGATACGAATCGACCGCATCGCCGGAAGCGCCTCCCTGAGATCCACCGAATCCTCTTTTGCTTGCTGTAGCAATTCCCTACCGCAGCGGTTCGCACGAACGATTTGGTAGTGATCTTTACCAAGTTTCTCATAGTGAAGGTCTCCCCCCCTGAGGTTTCTGGGAATGATCAAGTGCTTCGTCGCCCAGAACCCCTTCTCTACGCTCGCGGACAACCAGAAAAGATGGTCGACCCGCTCAAGGAAACACTCCCGGCGATATCGCCATCCGGCCTCGACAAGCTCCCATCCCGTGCCACCAATTTCCTGAATCATTCGCAAAAGAAGCACCCGCAGATCCTCCCAATCGACCCGCAGCCACCGGTTCTCCAGCACGGTTGGATCCGACAAAAGACTCCGCTGCTCCTCCCGTGAGACCCCGAAAAACTCACCGCCTTCGACGACGAGTCGCAACATGTAGTTGGAGACCTCTTTCGGCATTGCTAATGGTTTGTAAGAATTTTACTTATGACAGAGCAAGAGCGAAATCGAGGGAGGTTTCTGTGAGTGTCCTCAGCTTCTTTCCTTGGACCAATCTTCCCATTCCAAGCCTTCGATCAATTTGAAATGGCGTTTATTGAGCGTTACCACGGTGAGGTTATGTGTGACCGCTGTTGCCGCAATGGCCAGATCGAAGTCGTCGACGGGTTTGCCAAGTTGGTGTTGCCTCGCTTTCATCTCGCCGAAGACTGAGGCCACCGGGGCGGTGAAATCGAATGTAGCCAAACGGTCTTTAAGGATTGTCCGGTAGGCCGTCCATAACTTGTTCGAATCCTTCCGAAACAGACCGTATTCAATCTCCGCGATGACCATTGTTGGCACGGTCAGCTTCTCGTCGCCGGTTCGCTGCCATGTTTTTTGGCAGATCGGTAACGGACTCTGGCGGATCGGTTGTGAGAAAACCGATGTGTCGAGTAGATAGCGTAGTCCCATCAGTCCAGGGGATTCAAATGTTTGCCCGAATTTGTCTGGCGCTTGGGCAATTCGATATCTTCGTCCAAGCCACCCATCTGAGCCTCGAACTGTGCGCGACGCTTCCACACATCCACTCGATCGTGGAGCGAATGATTTTCGGCGTAAGGCCTGATTTCCGCGACAGGCCGGTTGCGGTCCAGCACGGTGATGGAATCACCCGTTTGCCGCACACGCTTGAGGTAACGACTCAATTGATTGCGGAGTTGACCTGTTTTTACTTCCATGTAGCCAAGTAAATTTTTAAATTTGGCTAAGTCAAGCGATTCGAAGTATCCTGGCGGGATCTCCTGAACCGTCGCGCGTCACTGCACTCACGCCGACCACCGAAGCCCAAGCGTTCCGCCTTCGCCGTGCCGCTGCTGCGCGACAGTGGAAATAGAAACCATGAAACATTGGCCCGACCCCATTGGGGGCTACATAAGTTGTTCCTATTCTCCTATAAAGACCTCAGGATTTCAGAGTAAGGGAATGCGATGGTTCGGCTCCGTGTGCTCCGTGCCTCCGTGTGAAATAGTCCGCGTTGGATTGGCGGTCTTTTCTCCAGCAGGTTGCGTCGAGCTGAATAAAAGCCTGCGTAGGAGAGCGATAGAGTCAGCCACCCCGCCGCCGTAGGATTAGCCCTTCCATCCAATTGTCCGGCAGAATCCATGGGTGTTCCGGAAATTCCCCTGTGAAAGGTCAACGGCTCCTCACTGGCAGGCACTGAGTTTTTCAAAAAGGGTTTTGTCGCTACTGCGTTGTTTGCGACGCTCTTTCAGCGAGTTCTCGTTCTTGGTGCAGACCAGTTTATGGGGGCTTCCTTGGCGTAGCATTTTACAGGTCAAATCCACGTTTTCACTCCTTATCAGGCCTGCGATCATCTCTCGCTCATGCTTTATGGCTGGATAGATGAATTCCCGCTCTTTGGGGTTACGGAGGAAAGCATCGATTTGCGGGCAGCGTTCCGCGATTTTTGATGTCGAGGGTCGCGCCCAATCGGGAAAAGGGTGAATCGGAGTGGCAATCTCTTGTTCCAATTTTTGCTTGGTCCATTCCAAGACCTCCGAGTAGAGCGAATTCGGATCGGTGAAGTGCCTGTTGGCTTTGGTTTGTAGGAGCAGTCCCGGAGCGAGGTGGATCCGGATGTGCTCGAGGCTTTCATCGCCCAGAATCTTTTGCCGGATTTTCTCTTGTGAAGCGTCTCGAGCCAAGTGGGATGCGGAGATCAGAGAGTGAATCTGCGGGGCGTGGGATAGCGGTGGCTCTCTCCAACGCATGCGCGGCATTGGGAAAGGGGTGGCCATGGCCAGGCTGAGAAACGGTGAGGCGAGCAGATTGTCTTTCTCCGTCTCCAAACAGGCTTGCAAGGCGGCGAAAACGGAAGCCGAAATATCATTCCCGTCGGCAACGGCCTTCTCTAGCTTGAGAAGCAGGGGTGCGAAAGCGTCTTCCGGGAAACTTCGCAGGAGAAGCGACCATTCGGCGATGCCACAGCTTCGCCATTGGTCGGCGGGCAAGCTTTTGACGAAAAGGTCGAAAAGGGGCTGACATCGGGCAAGGGCAACACCTTCGAGAAAGCGGGTTTCATCTTGAGTCTCTTGGTGCGGATAGCTGGGTGGGTTGTTTTCGAAACGGGCGATAATCGCACCTCCCAGACGACGAACCATTTTGTCTCGCTCTGCGGAAACCGGGGAGATCGCAAGATCGTGGAACTCTTTGATGGCCCCTGCGATATCGTATTGCGCTAGCACGTTTTCCCTTTCGGATCGGGGCCAAAGAACCACTGCGGCCCGGCGATACCAATATTCCATGGTGCAACCCGCGTTGCCGGTGGGACCCTCGGCTTCTTTCTCGATGGGTGCGACCGCATCGATTTGGGCGTCTCCGAGCAAACAGGATGGGTCGATACGAAATTCTCCGAAGGCGGCGGGATCACCTGATCCGTCCTCCCAATGGCTGATACTCAAAGACTCTTCGTATACTTCGCCCATTTCCCCATCGTCGAGATCCGGCTCTTCCTCGTCCCACCCGTGCCTGCGTCCCCTATAACCGTAGTCGAAGTCCACCCCTTCGAGTTCCCCCTGCTGATAGAGGGTAACGAGTGCGACATGGGCATCGAACCCTTCGGCTTTCGCAGCCACGCAGAGGGCGCGGGCGCGGGCCTGATCGTGGTTTTTAAGATTGCCGAGGGAAAAGTTAGCCTCGGTGTACTGATGCTCCAGCATGAAGACGCCGGGCCACTGGGCGATCTGTCTCGGCAACTCGGCAAAATGGGGCCGAAGCTTCGCTGCGTGCGAGGCAATCGTGCGGTTGAGCAGTGCCGGGGCGCCTTTCTGGAGAACCAGATTGTAAACCAGACAAATCCGGTGGCCCGAGTTGACGGACTCCACTTCATGCTCGCAGTCGGCGAAAAGTGCCGCGTATTGAAAATCGCGGAGGTGTTCTGGATCGCTGAAATCGACCGAGACGGTTTGACCACCATGACGGATGTTCAATCGCCCGCCTTTGTGCTTGGCAGGCAGCTTGATGATCAGGGTGCCAAACATAGCATCGAGTTTTTCCGTATCGCGGTGCGGCTTGAAGTGACCGCCCTTGCCGTATATCAGAAGCTTGTGAAGAACGGCCTCGACCTTGCCCTCGATCCCGAGATCGGAACCAACCTTCTTGAGAACCTTGTCCAGCATCTGCTGCCATGCCTTTCCGTCGATACAAATGGCGTCGGGATCGATCTGCCAGCTCCGGCGCACACTCTCGTCGAGAACGGTCGCTTCGCCGCGGCCGTAAGGAGCTGCTTCGGCCGCGGAGATCAATTCCTTGATCTGCGCCGCACTCAGAGGGAACCCCAGCTCTTCGCCCCCAACGAAAATCCCGGGCAGGAAAAAGGGAAGGGCACCGGAGCTGCAAAAACGTCCGGTGCCGGTGATTTCATTAAGTGCGGCGTTTAAGGTCTTCATGGTTTGACTCCTCTGAATTAAGTTTCTCCGTCAGAGTCTGGCGAGGCTTTATTATGTCAACATGCCCCTCGGTGAATTCTTATTCGGTTCTATCCGGCAGCCGGCGTCTGCGGTCTTTCGCCGATAATCAAGCAGTTTAACTTCGTATTTCTTGAAGGTCTCGTCCACGGTCGCGATCGGCATGGATTCGGCCTGCCCCCGGACGATAAGAAGTCGGTCGAAAGGATCCCTGTGATGAAAGGGAAGATCAGCTACTGCAAGGGCGTGTCGATGCTCCACATGCAAGGTTCTCATTCCCTCGCGCTGTAGGTGGGAAGGGACGAAGCCTGAGGGAGATTCGGGGAGCGGTATTTTGCCCAGCGCATACTTGATTGCGATTTCTCATGAGCTCGGCAAGGTTTTGATTAAGAGATTCTTGAAAGCCAAAAGGAACTCCAGAAAAACCTATGGGTGTCCTTGATCCCCCTCTCTGAAGGAGGTTTACCTCTATTGGTCCTTGCTTGGTTTCTCCCAGTCTTCCCAGTGCAAACGCTTGATCCGGGAAAATTCGTCGATGTTGTGGGTGACCAGACAGCGACCGCTGCTGATTGCGTGGCCGGCGATTTGCATGTCGTAGGGGCCGATCACCATGCCGCTCTTTTCCAATGCCAATTTGATGCGGGCAAATTCGGTGGCAGCGGCTTTATCGAATAGAAGGATGCGGATCGGGGCCAACACTTTGCGCAGGGCCGCGCGTCGGCGGGGGGCATCGTTTTTCAGAATGCCAACCATCAACTCGCCGAAGGTCACTGAGGAAATCGCCAGATCTTGGCCTTTTCCTTTCGCCATGACGGTTTCTACCATATCCCGATTTCGCCTCAAGCACTCGATCAAAACATTGGTGTCGAACATGTATTTCACCATTCCGCCCTCGCCTGGTCCTTCTCCTGGACGCGCTCCGGCCATTCGCCTCTCAGTTCGGCAATGCCTTCCTCGAAGAGTTCCCAAGGGTCTCGCTTCTGTGGCAACTCCTTCAATAAGACGCCCTCCGCACCAAGATCGACGATCTCCACCTCCGGGCCGGAAAGCTTAATGGATGCCGGAATTCGCACTGCGTTCGAATTCCCACTCTTGAATACTTTGGTTATCATATTCATATAATGTATATACCAATATGGCCTGTCAACGACATTATTCCGGGGCAGCAAGGGCTTCTTGATAGGCTTTCATGGATTCTTCCCTCCGGTTCATCTGGAGGAGCCACAGGCCCATGTTGCCGTAGGCTTGATAGGAGCAGAGCATCGGGTGTCTTGGAATAGCGACAGGTAGGTTCCGCACTTGCGATTCACGGGCAAAGTGGACGATACTTCGGGGAAATATGAAAGAATCGCTTTTAGATGCGGTTGAGGAGCACTTGCGGGCGAGTCCTCTACGGGTCACACGAAAGCGCGAGCGGATACTGCGGGCGTTGGTTTCCTTCGAGCACCCGATGTCCGCAGCGGATTTGAGGGACCGGGCGCAATTGCCGCAAAGCGATCTAGTGACCGTCTATCGTACGCTGGAAGCTTTCGAAAGCTTGGGGATCGTGCAACGGATCCCGCTCAATGATGTCGGCCACCTGTTCGAGCTGACAGCGCCCGGCGACCACCACCACCACTTTTTATGCACGAAGTGCCACAAAGCCGAGCGCATCGACGCATGTATTGGCAAGGAGTTGGAAGAGGAGGCCCGCAAACGGGGATTTTCGCAGGTCAGCCACATGATGGAAGTCTACGGGATCTGCGAGGATTGCACGGCGAAGAAATCGTAGATGAGATTGCTTCAGCATGAGGACAGACCGGCGTCACAGCAAAATGGTCGAGCTGCCCATCCTGCAGCTGCATAATTCGAATCAGCCGCTTCGCAAATCGCCTAGAAGCGGATGCTTCCCCGCAAATTGATGCTTCTCCCGGGACTCAACGCATAGGCCTTGTAGGTGTCGAGAAAATCGCGGTAGGCCTCATCCGTTACATTTCGCACATCCACATCCAGGCGGAACCGGTCGATCTCGAACCCAAAACCCAAGTCGAGCAAGGTGTAGGCATCGGTGGAAGCCGTTCCGAAATTCGGATTGCGGTCGAATTGGGAAAATGGCTCCTCCGGGCCGGCGGCGTCCTTGGCAGCCGCGTGCCTCACTCCGATCCGAAACTCCGGTTGATCGAGAACACCGATTGTTTCGCGGTGGAAGACCAGTTCAAATCGGAATTGGTCGGCCGGCATGAGCGGCAGTTCCCCTCCGGCATCGAATTCTCCCTTCACCTGTTCGTAGACCGCGTTGGCCGTCAGCCAATCGAGCGGTCGATAGGAAACCGCGATATCTCCGCCGTATAAGATCGCATCGGACTGACCGTAGGTGAAGATCGGAAGCCCCGTTCCGGGAACGACGGCCCCCGTGTCGGCAAGAAAAATGTAATCATTGATCGACGTGACGAAGCCCGTCGCGGTCAGATCCAGCTTTTCGCTGCTCCAGCGTGCCTGAAGGTCTCCGCCCAGCGAGGTCTCAGGCTCAAGATCGGTATTCCCAAACTGGAATGCGGCAACCCCTCCGTGAACGCCGTCGGCATAGAGTTCGAAAAGCGTGGGTGCCCGAAAGCCGCGATTTACATTCGCAGCCAGGGCAAAGGAATCGGTGAGGTCGTATACCCCGCCCAATGAGGCCGTCACCACGTTGTATTCGTTATCGAGGTTCACATCGACGGGAAGGCCCGTCACCGGATTCACCCGATTCACGAGCAAGCCGGGGTCGGATGTCTGCGACGGATCGGCGTCCTGGGAGCGGTGGTCGAATCGGATTCCGGCTTCGAGAGACCCATTCTCCAGGGCGTAGCGGCCGAGTCCGAACAACCCGACGCCTCCGATTTCGCCCCCGGGTGACAGCCCCGTCGTGCCTGTGGATTTCTGGTCCTCATACAACCCCTCGAAACCCAGGGTTCCCGAGAATAGATCCTGCCAATCGCCGTAGGTGAACTCCGTTCGCAGGGTTTGGCTGATCCGGTCGAGATCCACGTCGGGATTGGAACTCACCGGGAGGGGTTGTCCTGCCGGATTGGCCCGCCGCAAATTCTGATTCCACGTATAGCTGGCCTTCCAGTCCCAGTCGCTCGCGAGCGAACCCGTTCCGACTGCCTGCAGCTGGTTGTTTTCGAGATCGACACCGATGCCTGCGGGAACAGGCGCCTTCCCATTCGGGAGGAGGTAATTGTTCTCGTTATCCCATCGTTCGAATCGCAGGGTAAATTCGGAGGGGCCGATGCGATATCCGCCTTTGATCATCGTATTGAGTTGCTCGTAGTCGGTGAAGTCCAGGTCTCCCGCGAACTCCGGGATGTCCGAGGGCTGGCCGGAGGGAGTCCGTCCGTTCCAGGTTTCTTCGTCGGGCACGGAGAGGTCGCCGGCATCGCGGTACACCACGCCCGCGACCAGGCTGAATTTCTCTGAGCCATAGGCGAGATTCAGGGCACCCGTATTCAGATCGTGGCCGCTTTCGTAGGCGTAAGTGGCCCGTCCATCGAAGTTGCTGACGCTCGCATTGTCGGAAAAGGGAATCTCGGGACTGAGCACGTTGATCGCACCGCCGAAGGCATCCGAGCCATAAAGAATCGAGGATACCCCTCGCACGATTTCGATTCGTCCGGCGAGAAAGGGATCGATGTTCGGCGGATGGCGAACTCCAAACTGCTGGTAATTCACCCCGACCCCGTCTTGAAGAACGCGGATCCGGTTGCCCGACAATCCGCGGATGACCGGCAATCCGACGCCGCTGCCCGTGTTGATTGTTGCTACCCCGGGGAGGAATTCCAACGTCGTTCCGAGACTGGCACTTTGTCGGAAGAGAAGCTCATCGCCCTCCAGATAGTCGATGTCGGAAGCCGCTGCGGAGGCGGGCAATGGCAGCACAGTGCCGGTCACCACGAAAGGATCCAACGAGTAATCCGGTACTGCCGGTTCGTTTGGACTCGGTGTTGACTCCCGATCCTCCTGCCCCCATGCGCCGAAGACGCCGAGACTGGCTAGAACCACGATCCATAGGTGTTTCTGATTTTTCTTCATCTGGGTGAGCCTTAATGAAAGTAACTTTCAAAAAGGCAAGTTGTATTTTTTTATTAGCACCAAACCTTATCGCGCGGATTAGAACTATAGCTATACGGATTGCCTGGTACGGCAGGTCGAAATGGCTGCGGATTAGATGGGGACACCCATGAAAGAGAGTCGCCCCGAAAAGATCTGGAACACAAGTTACTTTCAGAGCGGACCGCGCTTCGACACCTTTCCCGACACGCGGGAATCTTCCGCTCCCTTGCCCCCGAAGGCCGGATCGGTCGGTCCCCGAAAGACCTTTACGCGATCAGATCAGCGAGGTCGGTCTACGCGGCCTTTTGCGGAGACCAAAAAGTGATTTCGGGTGCCCTGCTAAAGGGATTGGCTGCCGCTTTTCCCTCGAAACCACCGTTTTCCGTGCCTGCGTCATAAAGCAAGTGTAAACATGTTCACTATTCCGAACGTGGTCAAGGAATTTCCCGCAGGTTCCTGGGTGTCCCGGAAATTCGCCGGGAACTTCCCAGAACGGTCGCGACAGCCAAAGCAAGCGCCTTGGCGTTAAGAAGTTCGGCGGCCAAGCCGTCGTAGCCGGCAACATCATCGTGCGGCAGAGAGGAACCAAGTTTCACCCCGGCAAAGACGTCGGAATGGGGCGGGACTTTACGCTGTTCGCGTTGAAGGACGGCAAGGTCGAGTTCGACCGGGACCGCCGCCGCGTTTCGGTAGCGGAAGCTTCCTGAAAAAAGCTTGAGGTTTGCCAAGGCCATCTCCGTAGCCGATGGCTTCAGCCTTCGCGCTCATTGCGGATCCAAACCCCACCGATCTCCTACAACCACACCGCGGCACCCCAACCTCCCCGCCGACCGAAAGCCCAAGCTTAAAAGCATGGGCTACAAAAAGACAGAACGATCCATAAAGATTTTCGCTGACTCCGATGGCCGGATTTGCTAAACCTTCGCTCATGTTTCGAATTGTTTTCGTTTCTCTTATTTCCGTGTTTTGCAGCTCTCATCTGCTTTCAAAAACTTCGCTTCGGAGTTCGGTAAAAGAGTGGCATGTTGCTGTTGATGGAGACGACTCGGGAACGGACTCCGCAGACGATCCCTTCCGCACGTTAAACCGCGCTGCTCAAGTGGTCCTGCCGGGCGAAGTGGTTACGGTGCATGGGGGCACCTATCGGGAGACTTTACAGCCGCCGCGCGGCGGATCCGGTGAAGACGCCCGAATCGTTTTTCGGGCCGCACCGGGGGAGGAGGTTGTCATCAAATGCTCGGACCGGGCGAATAACTGGACGGAGATCGGGGATGGGGTCTGGGAACTGGAGCGGGATGCCTCCTACTTCGGCGATCAAGGTCTTTCTCCCGGCACGCATACCCTAATAATTTGGCCCAAGGAGACTAGTATCTTGTAACAGCTTTTCTTACGTAATCGGACCGGCTTGCCGTCCGATCCCTTTCGGCTCAATCGTCGCTTTGGGTGCCGTTCGGCCAAGGCCTCCCGACTACGCTTGGATACGAATTTTATTTTGGAGTCTTCAGAAACTTTGCTTCGGAGTTCGGTAAGTCGGCGAGGTGGTTGTGAAAGAGGAGTTTCCAAAGGCGTATGGTTTACTTTAATGGCAAATGTCTCTAAAACTCCTAAACCCAAACCTGAGCAAACCCATGAGTATTCCCCGTCAGCCTGAAAACGAACATCTTGGATATTCCGACACGCCGGTACTGGATTCCGGTTATCATGTGCATGACGGCGCCCGACCGCAGCCGCCGGTGGTGTGCGCCCCCTCAGACGGTCCGCCCTCCGACGCGGTCGTGCTGTTCGACGGCTCCAGTCTCGACGGCTGGGTGAACGTGCGGGACGGCCGGCCCTGCGGCTGGGCTCTGGACAAGGGGGAGATGGCGGTGGTGCCCGGGGTGGGCGATGTGCAAACCGAACGAACCTTTGGTGATTGCCAGCTTCACCTGGAGTTCATGAGTCCGGTGGACATCCAGGGAGATGGACAGGCCCGCGGCAACAGCGGCGTGTTTCTCATGGGTCGGTACGAAATCCAGGTGCTGGACAACTATGAAAACCCCACCTATCCCGACGGCACCGTGGGTGCAATTTATGGCCAGACCCCGCCGATGGTGAACTCCATCCGCAAACCCGGCGAGTGGAACGTCTATGATATTCTGTGGAAAGCGCCGGTGTTCGAAGGGGCCGCCCTGGTGTCTCCGGCCGTGGTGACGGTGCTGCTCAACGGGGTGGTGTTGCATCACGCCAAAGCGCTTGAGGGGCCGACGCAGCACAAGGAACTAGCCCATTACGAGCCGCATAATGCAAGAGGACCGCTCAAGCTGCAGGATCACGGCGATCTGGTGCGGTTCCGGAATATCTGGATGCGTAAGATGCCATGGAAGCGATTGCAGGGCATGGGGGTCTTGCACGGGAATCCAGAGGACACGGTCGTTGACGAGAGCGAGATCGAAGTGCTGCGATGCCTGGGACGCCGTTGATCGACACCCACATCTGGGTCTGGTGGATGTTGGGTGACGACCGCCTGTCTCCCGAAGAGGTCCGTTTTCTGGACGAGTTGCCTCCCGAAGCCCGTCCCAGGCTCAGTGCGATCAGCCTGTGGGAAATGGCCATGTTGGTGGACTTGAGGCGACTGGATCTGAAGGTGAGCCTTGACTCCTTTTTGCAAATGGCGACGTCCAAAGAAATCGTAGTTCTAGCTTTGTTAAACTGGACGAAATGAGCTGCGTCCACAGCGACGGATTTTAATTCGGGGCGGATGACGGGACGATTGTTGAAATACCACCAGAGTCTTTGGGTGTCCCTGAATTTAGATCAAAATTCCCGTTCTCTTGCTGCATCCCAGAGGGTTGACAGGCATCTCATCGGGAGAGTCCTCCTCCATATCAACAAGCGAAGAGGATTCAAATCCGGTCGGAAGGATTCCCATAGTGAGGACAAGGAAGTTGCTGGGATGAAGCAGGGCATCGCCGCTCTTCGCGACGACCTCGGAGCGGAGAGAACTTTAGGACAATACCTTTTTGACAAACAGGAGAAGGACGAAAAAGCCATTCTTCGTTTCCGACCAAGTTCAACCGGATCTGGAAATTCTTGGGAAATTTATCCCGAACGAACCATGTTCGAGCATGAAATACGCCGAATCTTTGCTCAACAATCCAAGTATTACGACGACTTGAATGAGGCTTTGCTCGAACGAATTTTGAGAATCGTCATTGATCAGAGGCCTCTCCGGAAGCCCAAAGTCGGATCTTGCCGGTTCTTTGTCGAGGACTCACGGGCACCATTGGCACTGCCCAGCCAGCAACGGTTCCGTATCCTCCAAGAGGTCTCCAACCTGGAAATTCGGCAGGGTCTGGCCTTCCGAAAACCCTCTGGCGAGGAACGCGAAGAAATCATCCGCCAACTATTACTGACCGCAAGCACGCGGTGCACGAATAAAGCGGTGACGGAGCTGACCTTTGCGAAGATACGCTCAAAGATCATTGGAGATTCCTCCGTTCATTTCAACCTTGAGGAACTGGGACGGTAAGGGCTGCTCGTGGATGCGGCCGCCGCCGCCCTCTCGCGAGAAGAATGGTTAGGAAAAAAGTGGATCGCCACATTCGATGGGTTGAGGATAAGCTCCCCAAAAGTGGTAAAGTTTCGATTCTTTTTTTCACCGACCGGCAATTTGCGGAGTCGATTTTTTTCCAACACTGCGAGCGAAAACCGAATCCGGATATCCCCGAGCAAATGGTTTTGCTATGAATCGAGAGAAATTTATTTCGATAAATCACTCAGAAGTTGCTGAAAATCAGCAACTTCTGAGGTGACTATTCTTGAAAGTCAGAGACAGCGGTCAATCCGTAACAGGAGCTGGGCGCGGGTGCCGTCGTCGCGGATTCTTGACAATGCCCTCCATGACTCTCCTCTGCGGATTTTGCCAAGCAGATCCTGATTCTCCCGTTTCCGCTGACAGGGCCATAAGGATCCGGCGGGCGGCCTGACTCGCCGTCGACGGGGTCCCCATTTGTCCTTGAAACGGACACCCCGTCTTGACTTTTTCTGCGCCCTCCTATAGAAATTTCTATATGAGTACGCTATCTTTTCATGTCGATCAAAAGCTGGAGGAGCGCATCCGTGCCGAGGCCCGGATGCGCAGGGTATCAGTGTCGCGGCTTTTGGCGGAAACCGTTTCTTCTTCCCTGCCTGACCGTGAGCTGCGCGGCAAGGATCTATTTGGGTTGATTCAGGGGAGCGGCACGATCAATCCACATGAAGCAGTGCTCCCTCCATGGAACGAGACCCTGACCGAGAACCCGTGACTCGATGAGTTTCCTCCTCGATACCCATGTGCTTTGGGACCATGCCACGGGAAACCGCGAAGGACTTCCTGATGAAGTTGTGCAAACTCTCGCCGTCTGCCCGGCGAGAGATTTGCATTTTCTCGATGTTTCGCTCTACGAGCTGGCGAGACACTTGGCGGCAGGTCGCATTCAAGTGGTGAACCCGTTGGCGGTTTTAAAAAAACTGGAACAAACCTACGAGCGAATCCACTCCGATGCCGAGATTTCTTGGACTTCCGCAAATTTTAACTGGCCGAAGCGGAACGGCAAAGGTGAGCATCTTGACCCGGCCGACCGTGCCATTATGGCGGTGGCTAAAATCCGACTTCTCACCATTGTTAGTGCTGACCGGGAAATAGCTGCCTTCGCTCCTTCTCTCGGAGTGAAGGTTTTCTGGAACTAAAGGGCGGATCGTCCGATCCGGCCGTTTCGGGCAGGGGAGCGGAAGATTCCAGTGTGCTGGGATCGTGGTTCTAGCTTTGTGAAACTGGACGAAACGAGCTGCGTCCACAGCGACGAATATCAATTCGGTGCGGAGCGCAAGCGGAGAAATCGAGCGAAATCTTCCCCTACCTTTACTTGTATCCGCCGGATCACGGCGGTTCCGTCATTGTCGGGATCAGGATCCAGGATTTCATCCATCCACACATCCGAGTCCAGGGGCTCGGTCGACCAGACTTTTAGATCGGTCGAATACTCCACCGATACGGTCGCGTCGGAGGACAGGGCACTTTGCCGGAATGTCCAGGCGAACCATGGCGTGTTGTCTATGAATCGAATTTCGGTGTCGAAAATGGTGGCGGAGTCACTGACAAGCGGATCCAAGTCCAAAAGGTATTCCCACCAATTGGTCAAACCGTCCCCGTCCGGGTTGGCGTCCGGCGGACTGTCGATGGCCGGAGTTTCCCAGGCAATGAGATCGCTCCAGAGCTGGTAGGAGTTCGGAAGCGTCGTCACTTCCAGGCCTCCGGACATTTCCGTTGCGTAGCCGTGGCCGTTAAATGCCTGGATGTCGTAAGTATAGGTCGTCGACGCCTGCAAGCCCGTGTCTGTGAAGGAGGTGGCGCTGACCTCGCCGACCCACGCGCCGTTACGATAGATCCAGTATTTTGACACACCGGTCTCGGTATCGTTGGAGGCTTGCCATGTCAGGGTGGCGGAGGTGGGACTCCGTTCGACGACGGCAAAGCCTTGTATCTCCTCGGGCGGTGTACGGTCGAGGTTTTCGACTGCATCCATTAGACCGGACCAGTCGTTGCCGGGGTAAGGATTAATTGCGAGCGCCATATTGAGACTGGGAATCGCCACCATGTATTTCCCGCCGGTGCCGAAGGCGGTGAAGGCATCGTGCGGGAGTCCGGGAAGCTTGCGGGTCGGTTCCGCGACGGCTTGGTCTCCGGGGCGGATGACGGGGCGATTGTTGAAATACCACCAAAACCCGAAACCGCCTTGAGGCTGGTAATTCGCAGCGATTTCGATCCCGCCCACTTCGAGATAATCTCCGTTCACCGGATCGGTGCCCGTGGATACGGGCAGGCCGAACGGGGTCAGCGGTTTGACGAACTGTTTGAAATAGGGTTCGGGGACGAGCCAGTTGCCATCCCATTGCCCACCGTTGGCCCAGAGCCATGCCATGCGCGCGGCGTCCCGGGTGGAACGACGGGTGGGGAAGAACAATTCCTGGAAACCGATTCCCGGCCCTTCTGCGGGATCGAGCCGATCGCGCATGTAAGTGAACCACCCATCGTAACCGGCGGCCGCCACCGCGTCGGCCAGAATCTCTCCGGCCAGATTCGGCGAGGCGTCGGCGTATGCGAATGCTTCGCCCGGCGCCTCGATTCTACCATAGCCGCTGGTGTTACGGGCCAGTTGGCCGAAAGTCATCCCTCTGTCCTTCTCGATCGGATCGCGGCCGAACGCGCTCCGAACGTGGGGCGCGATCGGATCGGAAAAGTCGGAGATCAGCCCGTCCGCGTGCGCCAGAAGGGCGGTGAGACCGACCTGCGCTTTCCAGGTGGAAACCCAGCCGTCGAGGCCGTCATCCACTTCGCCCCATGCGGCGACCACATAGCCATTACGGACGATCATCCCGCTATTGGCCGGGAGCCCGGAGAGGTTGCCAACCCAGGCGTCGAGGGCGGCGGAGTCGATCCCGAGTGCGGCACGCTCCGCCGAAGCGGTTCTGTATTCCCAATCTTCGCCAGGAAAAACCTTTTGAGCCGGGACCGATGCAGTGAAAGCTTGGAATATGAGCACGCCGGCTAGCAGATTGTAAAATGAGGGCTTCATTCCAGTCGGACTCACGCGTTATTCGAACCAAATTACGATTTGGCATGCGATTTCTGATCGGCGGACAACGACCAAGAAACTAAGATGCTCTCCTTTTCCAGTAAAGTCAACCCATAGCGGCAATGGCACTCGGTTAAGCAATTAATCGGGATCGACCTCTTACTCGTAATCATACTCGTAATCATACTTGTAATCGTAATCGTAATCTCTATTCTTGAAATCATAAATCATTTCTCATCAGTTGCTTGTATTATGATTATGGTTATGAGCACGATTATGAGCTTGAACGGAAACTCCCTTAAACCAGTGCCATTCCAGGTAGGTCGGATTCCATGCGGACCTAGTTGAGGAAGTAACTGCGTTCACAGTTTGCCCCGTGAATTAAAATGCACCCTGGATCCAGAGCGTTGGGCGGTTTGACTTGATTGTCGGTCGGAATACGGATAAATCATACACATGAAAACCATTACAGTTAATGTACCTGAACCGGTTTACGAAGCCTTTCAGCAACATGCGAAAAAAGTAGACCGGAAGGCGTCGGAACTGATTCGCGAGGCTATGGAGCTGTATCGACGGGAGCGTATTCAACGGCAAACCAGTCTGCGAAGTAGACACCCAGCGAGTGTAGGCGGTGCCATTCGATCCATTAACCGGGAAGACGACCTTTTGGGAGAAATGCTTCCTGTGGATAGATCGTGCCGCTCCCCTGAATCAACCCAAATAGATCCTCGCCGCGCAGCTCACGGACAGGCCTTCGCGTCTTGCGGCTTCGAGAATCTCTCTGCCCGCCTCCTGCGACTGGGCGAACTGTTCCCGGTCCTCCATCAGGAAATCCAGCCCGGCTTCCGGGCCAATCCATTCATTGACAAACTCAATCATGACCAAAGCAGAGCTTTCCTTCGGCTCTGGAACCTCATCAGGCGAAATCGGCGCTTCAGGTCGGTGGTATAGCCGGTATAGCTGAAGCTGGGGGTTGCCTTGCTGCGAATTCATAAAGTGCTGTAATTTATGTATTTATATGCTATCCAACGTCTTGCAGAAATCTCTAGATTGCAGTGAGATCCATGTAACTGCACCATCATGCTTACAAAATGGCAGGAATCTGACAGGAATACCCAACACTCTTGATTCCTGATCCTCCGGCATGGGCCGATTTAGATCGGCAGACCAGAGATCTACTTCAAAATGATCAAACTTGAGGTAATAGTCTTGTCCCCAAACAGACCATTCCTAAGAATCCTCAGGTTAACCCATTTAGAAGAATTCAAACTATTAGTGAAAGGCACGAGCGACAGAACGGCAGGAAAACTGATTTTTTCAAGGCAGCGTTTCGCAGATTGCTGGGCCTCAAGTAGATCAGTGGTGCGCGACCACCATACCGTTGAGCCGTCAAGCACCAGATATCAGCCAAACAGTCGAAACTTTAACACCGTCGAAATCGACGAGATTAGAAAGCAAGCCAGTCTTAACCGCCTCACTTTAACGACTAAGCATAAAGCCGTCACCCCGATGAGATAGCTTGTGACCCAGCCCCTATGAAGAATTTCATCAGTAACGAGACCAGTCGCACCCTAAACAAGCGTATCGGGGAGATCGTCGGTTACAGTCAGGAACTGAAATTCCTTGTTGGTTTCTTTTATTTTTCCGGTATCCGGGAGCTTTTTGAATCCATCCGCAAATCAGATGAATTGGTAATCAAAGTCCTGGTCGGTCTGCAGGCAGACCGAAGCCTGGGGCTCTTGGTCGAACACGGGCGCGATACTCCAAAGTCGGACAACGAAGGTGCAGAGTTATTTTTTAATTCCCTACGCGAGGCTTTGCGCGGTGCCGAGTTCGATAATGAGTCATTTGCCGAAGAGGTAGGCTATTTCCTGCAAATGATCCGCGAAGATCGCTTGCAGATCCGCAAGACTCTGGAGCCGAATCACGCCAAGCTTTACATCTTTAACCTCAAGGAAGAGCACAAGCTTTTGAAGGAGAGGATTTTCATCACTGGCAGTAGTAATTTGACGAAAGCGGGCCTGATCAACCAGCGAGAATTCAATGTTGAGATCTGTGACTATGGCACCGAAGCGGCCGAGAAATTTTTCGACGACCTTTGGGCGGACGCCATAGAGATCACCGAAGTCGAGGATCTGAAGACCCGGCTTCTACAAATTTTTTCAGATGAGACGCTTGTTGCGGAGGTAACACCCTACGAGGCCTATGTCTTGGTGGTCAAAAAGTATGCTCAGCTTCAGGAAGCGAAGGAAGTGCCCGAATCCGCCCTCGATGTTCTCGAAAACGCTGGCTACACACCGTTTCGTTACCAACTGGATGCGGTCCGTCAGGGACTTTCTATTCTGGAGACCCATAATGGCGTCATCGTTGCCGATGTCGTTGGCCTGGGTAAGTCGATCATCGCTTCACTTCTCGGGAAGAGTCTCGGCCAGCGGGGACTGGTGATTTGTCCCCCGGGATTAATTGGGGATAAGAACATGGCCTCTGGTTGGCGTAGATATGTCAACGACTTCAGACTGGAGCGTTGGGAAGTGCGTTCCTGCGGCGATCTGGAGTCAATTGCTGAGTTTGTTTCCGAGCAGGGCCGCGATATTGAGACCGTGGTGATTGACGAAGCCCATCGCTTCCGAAATCAGGATTCGAGGCACTACGAGCTGCTTAGTCAAATTTGTCGGAACCGGAAAGTGATCCTGCTGACGGCCACCCCATTCAACAACTCCCCCGGCGACATCTTTTCTCTCCTAAAGCTCTTTACAATCCCAGGGAAATCGACCCTGACTTTGACGGATGACTTGGATCTGCGCTTCGCCGTATATCGGGGTATCTTCAGGAGACTGAGCTTTATCAGAAAAAATCATAATTCTCCCGACGCAAAGAAGCGTGCTCGGGCGGAAGCTTACTACGCTGCACTTTTTGGTTCACCCCCTGTCGACATCGCCCAGGTCAACCGTCGGGCACAACGTCTCTCTCAGGAGATTCGGGCCGTGATTGAACCCGTCACGATTCGCAGGAATCGCCTCGATCTACGTCAGGACCCGCACTACAAGGATGAGATAGCCGCCTTATCCGAGGTCGGCGAACCGGAGGAACTCTTCTTTGAGCTCTCTCCTGAACAGTCAGAGTTTTACGATGCCGTTATCAACGATTACTTTGGTGAGGAAGGTCGTTTCACGGGAGCAATCTACCAGCCCTACCTCTATGAGGCAGGCGCGGAAGCAGGGCAACAACTGAATGCCGAGGGTAATTTCGAATTTCAGTCTCAGCGCAACTTGTATGACTTCATGCGCCGCTTGCTGGTAAAGCGCTTCGAGAGTTCGTTCTTTGCCTTTGAATCTAGCCTAAGAAGCTTTATCCGCATCACCGAAAAGGCACTCGCGTTTATCGAACGAACAGAATGCTACCTTTTGCACCGCAAGTTGCTTGATGAACTGTTTGAACTCGACGAGGACGACATTCAAAAAGAGCTGGATCGATTTGAAGAGCGCATGGAGGAAGAAGGTGCTGAGCGCTCGCGCAAGGACCAAGTCTATCGACTCAAGGACTTTGCCATGCGTGATCAGTTCATCGCTGATATTCGTTCCGACATTGAACTCTTCCGGGAAATCGCCCAACGCATCGAGAAACTCGACCTTCTGCAGCCCGACCCCAAAGCCGACTGCCTCGTCCAATCCCTTCGTCAAACCTTGAGCAGCCAGGGCAAGTCCGGCGAGCCGAAGCGAAAGGTCATTATCTTCTCCGAGTATGTCGACACCGTTCGTTATTTGGAGCCGAGAGCAGCTTTACCGAGATCCGCCGCTTACTGGCCGAGATCGAGGCCGAGCACCCGGAGGTACTCGAAAAAGTCAGCAAGTTCGCCCCGCGCGTAAAAACGGCCAAGTCGGCAGCAGATGACTGGTTAACGGTCTTCACCCTCAAGGGGCGGGACCTGTTTGCCCAGGCGCGACCAACACCCGGAGCGGATGCCGAGGAGATCTCCATCGAGCAGGCTCTGGAGATCATCCGCTGCGATTACGACACGCCTCGTATCCCCTTTTCAGAGTCCTTTTGGCAGGACTATACACAAGTCCGCGACTTCCGAAAAAAACACGCGGTAAATCCCAAACAAAACAGCGTTGAGGCCAAGGCCCTCAATGTCGTCAATGCCTCCCTTGCCAATCACCAGCTCAGCAAGTGGCACAACTTCCTCACGATCCTGCGTGAAGATATGTGCGACTACCGGACCCTTCCGACAAACACCCTGCGCCGCATCGCCGAGATTGGCGGCAAGCTGGAGAAGGCGAAGAAAACCTTTGCTGCCCTACAGGCAGAACTAGGCTCCGCATACCTCAGGCAACTGAAGGCCCGAATCGGTGCGCTGGATGAGGAGTTCATCATCGCGGTGGAAAACCAGAACCTCTCTGAAACGAATGCCTGAAGACCAGCATCTGGAATATAAGCGGGAGCTTAACGACACCCTGGAGAAAGAGGTGGTCGCCTTTCTCAATCATCGTGACGGCGGTCAGATTCATATCGGCATCGAAAATTCCGGTGATCTGATCGGTCTGACCGACCCCGACGGGGATCAACTCAAGGTCAAGGATCGCCTTCGCAACAACATACAGCCCTCCTGTCTGGGACTCTTCGATTTGGTCCTGGAGAATGACGAAGGGAAAGACTGGCTTCGCCTGATTGTAGCCAGTGGCTCGGAAAAGCCCTATTACCTGCGCAAGCAAGGGATGAGTCCTCGCGGATGCTTTATTCGCGTCGGCAGTGCAGCCGAACCCATGGAGCAACGCCAGGTCGAGCAACTTTTTGCCACCCGCACGCGGGATTCCATCGGTCGGATTAAGTCGCCCCGGCAGGATCTGAATTTTGCCCAGCTCAAGATTTACTACGAAGGTGCGGGCCGTCCGCTTGGTGAGCAGTTTGCCAGTAACCTAGAACTTCTGACCGAAGAAGGTGAATTCAATTACGCGGCCTACCTGCTCGCCGACCGCAACGGCACGTCGATCAAAGTCGCGAAGTATGGCGGCACCGACCGCGTCGACCTGATCGAAAATGAAGAATACGGCAACTGCTGCTTGGTCAAGGCGACCCATCAGGTCCTCGACCGACTCGATCTGGAAAATCGCACACTGACCCGCATCACCTCAAAGCAACGCGAGGAACAGCGCCTCTACCATCCCGTTGCGCTGCGCGAGGCCGTGATCAATGCGATCATTCACAATGACTACAGCTATGAGGGCGTGCCGAAGTTCGAGCTCTTTGCCGACCGACTTGAAATCACCTCCACGGGAGGCATCCCGCAGGGACTCAGCGAAAGCGAATTCTTCGAGGGATACTCCATGCCCCGCAACAAAGAGCTGATGCGCATCTTCCGCGACCTCGATCTGGTCGAGTATCTCGGATCCGGGATGCCCCGCATCCTGCAGGCCTATCCGAAAAGCAGCTTCCGCTTCACCGAAAATTTCATCCGCATGACCTTCCCGGCGTCGGAGAAAAATGAGGTGAAAAGTGAGGTGGAAAATGAGGTGAAAAGTTCGGAGAAAACGTCGGGGAAAACGTCGGGGAAAACGTCGGGGAAAACGTCGGGGAAAATTCTCCAGGCCATCCGGGACAATAATCAAGTCACCATCGCCGAAATGGCGGAACAAATCGGCATCACCGAGCGCTCGATCGAGAGAAATATCCAGAAACTCCGGGCATCCGGACAGCTGCTTCGCAAAGAAGGTGCCAAAGGCGGTCACTGGGAAGTTCTGGGAAAAGATGAATTATGAAGGAGGAAGAATGAAATTAAATATGAAGGGTGAGGGATGAATTATGAGGTGAAAGAGTTTGAGGCGATGTGTGTCGAGGAAGACAAAATTCAGGGACACCCACAGAAATTCGCTCCACTCGCACAGGCTTCTCGCCAAAAAGGCA
>CAZWFJ010000055.1:0-21577 GCA_964633135.1 uncultured Puniceicoccaceae bacterium
TGCGGGCGCAGGATCAGGAGGGGAAGCGTCCGGGCAAGGCGCACCCCATGGAGGGGGCCGATTGGGGCGGGCTGGCTGTGGGCGCGGGTTTGCGGAAGGAGGTGATTCAGTAGAACTGGGTTGATTGCGGGACGAGCGTGTCTTGGCATTTCGAATGAGAATTTATGACGCAAGCGCCGATTGATTGAATTCGCGGTTTGCGTTGCCTCGCCTTGTCTTCTTTGGTTTGCTGACTTTCTCTATGCTTTACGATCGTCCATACATGCGCCAATCGACCGGGTACCGCCAGCATCTTCCGATGTATGGATGGATTCTGATTGTAATCGGGGTGGTTTTTCTCCTGCAGAACATTTTGCAGGTTTTCTTCGGCTTGGACGGGCTTTTGAGGACGAGCACGGGTGGGATCAAGCTGTTGCCGGACTGGTTTGCCCTTTCGGAGACGAATCTGAGTGATTTCAAGTTGTGGACTTTGCTGACTTACGGATTGTTTCACGGAGGCTTGTTTCATCTGTTGGTGAATTCGCTGGTGATCTTTTTTGTGGGCCGGATGGTGGAAATGAGGCTTGGGCGGGAGTTGCTTCTCAAGCTTTTCCTTTTTGCGGTTTTGGGTGGAGGAATTCTTTGGTCGGCAGTCAACTGGGGTCGCTCTGGAGGCCAAGTCATTGGTGCTTCGGCCGGAGCATTGGGTTTATTAATCTACTTCTGCCTGCGGAATCCTAACGAGCCGATCACGCTGCTTCTTTTCTTTGTCATACCGGTTACCGTTTTGCCGAAGTGGATTGGTTGGGCTCTGCTGGGGATTGAGGGGTTTGGCTTGGTCTTCGTGGAATTGGCAGGTCGCGGGGGCTTTTCCTCAGGGTCGAGCCAAGCCCAGATTGCGTATTCGGCTCATGTGGGGGGGATGGCTGCTGCTTATCTATTCTTCCGCTATGAAAATTGGTTTCGCAACCTTTCGCTCCCGCGAGTCAGGTGGGGGCAATCCAGCCGAAGCAAGGACGAGGTCAAGCCCCGCTACCGTGTCAATGTCAGCGATTCTGCGCGAAAGGGTGCTTCCGTGAGCAAGTCGGTAGGGAGGAAGAACAACTTGCGGGAAGAGGTTGACCGCATCCTTGACAAGATCAATGCCTCCGGCTTCGGATCGCTTAGTGAAGACGAGAAGGAAACGCTGAACCGAGCGAAGGAGATGCTGGGAAAGTAGACTGTTGATAAATCACGAATAATCTTCCGCACGGTCTCTTTTGCGCCTAGCTTGGAACTCTTTTGCGGAACGAAATTGCTATGAAGATTCTATCTCTTGTATGCCTGTTGCTCTTCTCCTGGGGGGGCAGCTTGCTCTTTTCCCAGGAACCGGCGGATGGGACTCCGCAATTGCCACCAGCGGAGGATTTTTCCGAGGCGTCCGAATCGGTTCAGCCCGATGCGGATTCGACCCGGGAACGCCTTGTTGCCGCCTTGAGGGCGCAGCTCGAAGCGATTCAGATCAAACAAGCCGAGGTGGATGAACTCGAAACCCAGCTCGAAACGGAGACCAATGAGGTTAGTAAATCGGATGTCCTCAAGAAGCTCGAGAAAGCCACGGCTGAGCGGAACAACCTGTTTGCCAAATTCAGAGAAAACGCAGCCGGAATCGATATTGGTCTTTTTGAAGAAAAGCCAGAGGAGCCATTTTCCTGGCAACAAAAGCTCGGAGAGCTGATCGAGCCTTTCCTCGCCGAGCTGCAGGAAGCCACCGCGCTTTCCCGGAAAATGGCGGAATTGCGAAAAGAGAGTGAGGAGTTTTCCGAACAGGCTGCCGCTGCCGAGCGCGCGGTAAAACAGATTGATGCCCTCCTGGAATTTGCGGACGATCCGGGGCTGGCCGAGGCACTTCGGGAGCAGCGGCGGACCTGGGTCGAGAGGCAGGCCTTTGCCGGGAACCAGGCGGAGTCGAGTCTATTGCAATTGGAGAACCTCGAATCGCAGCGGAAGGGCTTTCTCGAAGGGTCGACTATTTATATCCGGAATTTTGTGCAGAAAAGAGGCATGAATCTGGTCATCGGGGTCGGGGCCGCCCTCACCGTCTTTTTTGCCGTGCGGCTCCTCCTCTATGTCGCCCGGCGAATTCGCCGTACGGAGAACCCCCGCAACTTCAGCAGCCGGGTTTTCGTCCTCACGGCAAATCTACTGAGCATACTGGGTGCGTTGGCCGCTATGATGGCCGCCTTTAGCGTCACCGGAGACGTGTTTCTCTTCAGCTTTGTATTGCTGTTCCTTCTCGGAGTGGCGTGGGGCGGGTTGAAGGTGCTGCCCCAGTTTGTCGAATCGCTGAAACTCATTCTAAACATCGGAATGGTCAAGGAGGGCGAAAAGATCGTTTTCGATGATGTTCCGTGGAACATGGAATCACTCGGATTTACCTGCCGGATGGTCAACCCCCTGCTCGATGGGGCCGAACAGTCGTTGCCCGTCCGCCACCTGGTCGGCCACCACTCGCGGCCCTGGTGTGAGGGCGAAAAGGCTTTTCCCTGCCGGCGTGGCGATTGGGTGCAGCTCTCTGACGGGCGTATCGGTCGGACGGTAGCGCAGAATCCAGGGCATGTCGTTCTGGAGGAATTCGGTGGAGCCCGGGTTACGTTTTCCACCCCCGATTTCATTGCCCTTTTTCCGCGGAATCTTTCTGAGGGAGGTTTTCGGGTGGAGACCCGATTCGGGATTGATTACAAGCATCAGGAAGCCTGCACGGGGCCGATCCCGGAGACTATAAAAGGAGCGTTGCGCAAGGGTGTTGAGACTCTCGTGGGTTCCGGTGCGGTGCGAGGGGTGGAGGTGCAGTTTGCGTCGGCCGGTGCCAGTTCCCTGGATTATGAGGTGGAAGTCGACCTTGATGGGTCTGCTGCTCCTTTGTATGAGAAGGTCCAATACGGATTGCAGCGCATCCTCGTCGACTGTTGTAACGAGAATGGCTGGGAGATTCCCTTCCAGCAGATCACACTGCACCAGGCCCGGGAGTAGGGCTGAACAGGCCGGAGCCGACTCGCTGGCCCTGCCGTCACTCCGGGCTTTCAACTGAACCGCTTCCACAGGGAAGGGGCGAGGAGGACAAGAATGGCGTAAAACTCGAGCCGCCCCATGATCATTAAAAGGGCGAGGTACACTTTGGTGTGGTCGGCCATGAAGCTGAAGCTATGGGCGGGTCCGACGTCACCGAGGCCGGGGCCGATATTGAACAGGCAGGCCACGACAGCGGAAAAGAGGCTGAGCGGATCGAGAGCTGGTTCAAACATTGAGACGAGCAGGCAGCTCAGGATCACGATGAAAAATGCGAGAACGAAAAAGATGGAGATATCGTTCATCTCGTTCGGGGTAATTGTTCTGCGATTTACGCGGATGGGTCGCACCACATGGGGCCGGAATGAGCGTTCCAGATGATTCAGAACAGAGCGAAAACCGGTGACCACGCGCACTACTTTCAGCCCTCCGGCGGTGGACCCCGAGCAACCGCCGACGATCATCAGGACCAGAAGGATCATTTGCGCCGGATAGGCCCAGACGGCAAAATCCTCGGTAGCATACCCGGTCGTGGTCATGATCGAGGTGACCTGGAAAATTGCTCCCCGGATGACATCGTGCGTGCTTCCCTCGCTCCCGGAAATGAAGAGGATTAGGGAGATGAACGAAGCGGCCCCCAGGAGGATGCCGAGATAGCTCAGGAGTTCGAGATTGCCGAAAAACACCCGTCGGGCATCCCGGCGTATTCCGCGGATGATGAGGAGAAAGCTGATTCCGCAAAGAGTCATGAATACGATGGCCACCCAATCCGCCGCCGGATTCTCAAAACCTGCGAGGCTCTCCGTTAACGTTCCGAAGCCTCCCGTGGACACCGTTGAAAACATGTGGCACACGGCATCGAACCATTCCATTCCCGACAGCCGATAGGAGAGGGCGCACAGGATGGAAAGTACGAGATAGAGCAACATGATGCGCAGTGCCCCCGTCTGCATTCGTCCGTCATACACATCCTCCGTGCTTCCCGAATATTCACGTGAGAAAAGCACCTTTGCTCCCGATCCGAGGAAGGAGAGAATCGCCACGAAGAACACCACAACACCCAGCCCCCCGATCCATTGGGTCAGTGCCCGCCAGAAAAGCAGTCCGTGCGGCAGGGCGGAGACATCGTCGAAAATCGAGGCACCTGTGGTGGTGAAGCCGGATGCGCTTTCGAAAAATGCCGAAGCCATGGAAAGCTCTTTGATCGAGAGGTAGTAGGGGATGGCCCCGACGATACTCGCCAGTATCCAGCCCAGGCCGATTACTGCCAGCGCCTCCTTATGAAAAATCGTGGTTTTGCCCCTTCGCCCGAGGAGGAAAAAACCGATCGCGATTCCGAAGGAAATTCCCGCTCCTATCTCGAGACCACGGACGGCCACTCCCTCGCCATTGTCCAGCGGAAACAATAGTCCCGTAAAAACGCTCGCCGTCATCGCGAAGCCGATGGCCAAGTGGATCAGAGCCAACAGGCGAAAGATGATCGCGTAATTCATTTCGGAAGCGTCAGCCTTTGCGGGTCAGAAGGCGCACAACGGGATCCCGATCCTTTTCGCCCACGGCCAGCAGGACGCGATCTCCTTTGGCGATGGAGTCCTGCGCCCCGGGAACCAAGGCTTCGGACCCTCGCAGGAGGGCCACGAGCAGACACCCCACGGGCAATTTCAGCTCCATCAACTTTTTCCCGATCACCTGACTTGCGGGATGAACGGCGATCTCCAGCAGGCGGGTCGAACGCACGGACATCGACGAGAGTTCGACGACGCTTTCCCGGTCGAGGTAGCGGACAAGCTCTTTCACTGAGGCCTGGCGTGGCGAAACGACCGAGGCGACTCCCATCGTGACCCGGAGATCATCAAGCAACTCCTCGTAATCCGGCTTGTTGATTACGAATTGCACATGGGTGGCACCGAGCTTGGAGGCTTGGAGGCAAGTCATAATATTGTGCTCATCCTCTTTCGTACAGGCGACGAAGTAATCAACACTGTCGATCTGCTCCTCCTCGAGCAATCGCCGCGAGGTGGCGTCGCCGTGGACAACGGTCAGTCCCGGGAAACGTTCCGCCAGCTGCTGGCAGGCCAGTGGGTCGGGTTCGATCACGCGGACGCGGAACCGGGGGTGCTTCAGGAGTCTCACCAGTGATATGGCAATCTCGGTCCCTCCGTAGAGAACTACCCGCACCGTTCCCTCGGTCTCGCCCGGTTCCACCCGTGTCCGAAATTCCGAAACGGTCTCCGGGTTGCCGAAGACCGTCAGCTGATCCCCCGCCGCCAGAGTCGAGTCGGCCCGGGCCACTTCGGTATCCCCATCCCGGGTCAGCATGCCCACGCGCATCCGGGGGTTGATCTTTATCTGGCGCAAAGTCAGGCCGATCAGCTTGCTCCGGGGCGAGACGGCCATGTTTTGCACCTCAATCTGCCCGCGGGCAAAATGCTCAATGGCCACCCGCCCGGGATGCCGGATCTCCTTCGCCAACTCCACCGCGCAGAGCATCTCCGGATTGAGAAAAAAATCGACGTCGAACAGCTGTTGATAATCAACCCGGCTGTGATCCAGATAGGTCTGGTCATGAATCCGAGCCACGGTAAAAAGCTTTCTCCCCAATTCGCGCGCCACCTTGCAGGCCACTAGATTCGTGCGGTCATCACTGGTCAGTGCCAGAAAATTCTGCACTTCACCAACGCCGGCTTCCTCAAGCATGCTTGCCGAACTCCCGTTGCCACACATTACCTTCACATCCTGCTCGGTATCGATTCGATCGGCCCCATCCGGCGATTTCTCGATCAAGGTCACACTGTGTCCTCTCCGGCTTAGATTCTGGCTGATGAAGCTCCCAACCTCACCCGCGCCAACAATGATTGTTCTCATGGCCGTCTTTCTACGTCCCCGGGCGGGAATAGACCAGCGGTTTTTTCGACGGGTCAGGTCAATTGCTCTGCGAATCAGAGCCGGCCCGGGAGGATCGCCAAACCAGCCACTGAACAATCCGCACGCTGTGGGGCGCAATGGCTGGCAGGTCCGCAGGGGAAGCCCGATTTCTCGCCATTTTCAGGCTTGCGGGAATATTGCGAGTTCTGGCATAAAGATTGCTGCTTAGCGGAATTCAGGAAAGTTTTCTGCTCGCACCGAGGAGGAAATTTCCTTTTCTCAGCATCTGCACCAAACTATACAAGACTATGGCAAAAATAAAGTTGGAATACATCTGGCTCGATGGCTACACCCCGGCGGCGTACCTGCGTAGCAAAACAAGAATCGTGGAGGGGGAGATGAACTCCTTCTCCCTGGACGACTGTCCATTGTGGGGTTTCGACGGAAGTTCCACGTTGCAGGCCGACGGCAGCGACTCTGACTGCATGCTCAAGCCGGTGGCCATTTTCCCGGACGCCGCCCGCGAAAACGGCTTTCTCGTAATGGCCGAAGTCATGCTTCCAGATGGCACGCCTCACCCGACGAACACGCGGGCGATCATTGATGATGACCCGGGACTCTGGGTTGGCCTGGAGCAGGAATATTTCCTCTTCAAGGATGGCCGTCCCCTCGGCTGGCCTCAGGGCGGATACCCGGAACCCCAGGGCAACTACTATACGGGTGTAGGGTATCGGTTTGTTGGTGACATTGCCCGCGAGATCGTCGAGGAGCACCTCGATCTCTGCCTTGCGGCCGGTATTAACCACGAAGGAATCAATGCCGAAGTTGCCAAAGGGCAGTGGGAGTTCCAGATCTTCGGGAAGGGATCCTACAATGCCTGTGATCAGGTTCACGTCGCCCGCTACATCCTCCTCCGCCTCTGCGAGAAGTATGAGGTCGACGTGGAGTGGCATTGCAAGCCCTACCGCGGGGATTGGAATGGCTCCGGGATGCACTGCAATTTCTCCACCGATTTCATGCGCGAAAAGGGTGGCAAGGATTACTTCATGAAACTCATGGATGCCTTTGAGAAATACAAGGACGAGCACATTGCCGCCTACGGTCCGGATAACCACCTCCGGCTCACCGGGCTGCATGAGACCCAGTCCATTGACAAATTCAGCTGGGGCATCGCCGACCGGGGAGCCTCGATCCGGGTTCCCCACAGCTTTGTCAATAACGGCTACAAGGGTTACCTGGAGGATCGCCGTCCGAACTCGCAGGGCGACCCTTACCAAATTGTCGGTCGCGTACAGCAGACGGTCTCCGAGGTCGAGGCTGAGTTCAAATAAGACCGAATCGGAGAATCGCTTTGTCAGCCGCCCCCGGACTCTTCGGGGGCGGCTTTTTTTTGCCTCAGGGTTCCAGCTGTAGAAATAGGATCTCGATAGCGATTTGTTGCAGTCGCGCCGCTCGGTACGACCCCGAGTAATCGCTTAACCGAGTTCTCTATGTGCCATCCTCAAGGCCGGACCCCTCGAAAAAGCCCTTGCGATTGCAAAATTGAGATTTGTAATGAGCCGCCTTCCCCAGCAACCTCTTCTTTTACTCAATCAAAAATTATGTCAGAAGAACTAAACGGAAACTGTCTCATCGCCCAATCCGGCGGACCCACTGCGGTCATAAACTCCAGCCTCGCCGGCGCGATTACCGAAGCCTTGAACCATCCCTGCATTGAGGAAATTTACGGTGCCCGCAATGGCGTGGTGGGAATTCTGGAAGAGAATCTTATCGATCTGGCGGAGGAATCGCAGCAAGTCATCCGCGGGCTTCGCAGCACACCGGCCTCGGCACTTGGCACATGCCGCTACAAACTTCGCAAGCAGGAGGACTACGACCGGATTCTCCAGGTGTTCGAAGCCCATAACATCCGCTACTTCTTCTATATCGGCGGAAACGATTCGCAGGACTCGGCGGACCGCATCCAGACCCTCGCGGTCGAGCGCGGATATGATCTCCGGGTCATCGGCATCCCGAAGACGGTAGACAACGACCTCGTCGCCACGGACCACTGCCCCGGATATGGCAGCGCGGTCAAATACCTCTGCACCACGGTGAAAGAGATGGCCTGCGATGCCGAGGCGATGGGAGATCACGACTATGTTGGCATCCTGGAGGTGATGGGGCGCAATGCCGGATGGTTGGCAGCGGGCACTTCCCTGGTGAAGCAGAAGGACCGCCCCGACGATCCTCCGCACCTGATTCTTCTTCCCGAAGTGCCGCTCTCGTCCCAGAAGCTGATGGAAGACGTCCAGCGAGTCCTCCAAAAGGAACGCTACTGCCTGATTGTTGCCAGTGAGGGCCTCGTCGATGAGGACGGAAACTACCTCACCACTTCCGGCGGGAGCACCGATGCGTTCGGCCATGCGCAGCTCGGTGGAGTAGGCGAATATCTCCGCAACTTGATTGAGGAACAATTCGGCATCCGCGCCCGCGCCGCCAAACCCGCCCATGCCCAGCGGGCTGCCGCCCATTGCGCCTCGGCAACGGACAATGAGGAGGCCTTCCTCGCCGGACAGGCAGCCGTTCGAGCTGCAGTCGCTGGCGAATCGGGGAAGATGATCACCCTCCTCCGTGCCGAGAAGGAAACCTATGAGTGCGTGACCGGACTCGCCCCTCTCTCGGAGGTGGCCAATGGGGTGAAGCGATTGCCTGCAGACTGGATCAACGAGAATGGCATCAGCATGAATCACCAGTTCACCAAATACGCGCAGCCGTTGATCCAGGGAGAATCCTTCCCGGATTTCGAAAACGGGTTGCCAAACTTCGTCCGAATCCGCGGACGCCGAGTCGAAAGGACCCTTGAACCCTACGAAATTGAGTAAGGAGACCGCACCCCTGTTCGAGTGGCCGAACGAGCGCGCGAGCGGGGTGCTGTTACACCCGACGGCCCTTCCGGGGTCGACGGGAATCGGGACACTGGGGGCGGAGGCCCACCGGTTCGTTGATCTCTTGTCGGCGGCGGGCTGCTCCTTTTGGCAGACCTGCCCCCTAGGACCAACTGGCTACGGGGACTCTCCCTACCAGTGTCTCTCCGCTTTTGCCGGAAACCCCTACCTCATCGATCTCGACGAACTCATCGGGATCGGTCTGCTGCGTCAGGAAGAGGTGGCTCCCTCCCGCACCGAGGCCGGGAGCCGGGTCGATTACGGGGCACTCTGGCACAACCGGCCCCACCTGCTCCACCTGGCTAACGAGCGCCAGAGCAGCCTCCGGGAGCGGTTGGAAAGCGAATACGGTGCTCTTGCGGACTTTGAGAAAAAGCAAGCCAGCTGGCTCAAGCCCTACGCCCTGTTCCGGGCATTGAAAGAGCACTTCGACCATAAGCCCTGGCACGAATGGCCGGAGGAATACCGGTCCTACCAAAGAGCCTTACAGCAATCTCTCAGCCGGGAGATCCAATCCAGCGTCCACGAGCACAAGTTCGTCCAGTACCTGTTCTTCGGGCAATGGAAAAAGCTTCGCGCCTACGCGGCGCAAAAGGGGATCCGTTTCATCGGTGACATCCCGATCTTTGTCGCCCTCGACGGAGCCGACGCCTGGCAGCATCCCCAATACTTTCAGCTCGACAAGAAATTGCGCCCCAAAGCCGTCGCAGGCGTGCCCCCGGATTATTTCTCGGAAACCGGCCAGCTTTGGGGCAATCCCCTTTACGACTGGAAAGAACTCGCTAAAGAGGACTTCGCCTGGTGGATGGACCGCTTCCGCCTCAACTTCGAGTTGTTCGACCTTGTCCGTATCGACCACTTCCGGGGGTTCGAAGCGGCGTACCGGATCCCTGCCGACGCCAAAGATGCCCGCGAAGGCAAATGGGAAAAAGGACCGGGCCTGGCCTTCTTCCAGGCCTTGCAGAAAAATTTCCCGGAACCGCAGGTCATCCTGGAGGACTTGGGGGTCATCACCCCGGAAGTCGACCAACTCCGCAAGCAGACAGGCCTGCCCGGCATGTCCGTCCTCCATTTCGCCTTCGACGATCCAGCGAATGCCTACCTCCCCCACAACCTGCAGACTTGCACCGTATTATACCCGGGCTCGCATGACAATGACACTACCGTGGGCTGGTACGCGCAGGAAAGTGAGTCCGTGCGCGACTATGTCCGCCGCTACCTCCGCGTCTCGGGTAACGAAATCGCCTGGGACTTCATTCGAGCCGGATACGCCTCCGTCGCAAATCTCTTCGTGGTCCCCTTCCAGGACCTTTTGAGCCTCGACTCGACAGCCCGCTTCAACCGCCCCGGAACCCCAGAGGGAAATTGGGTCTGGCGCGCCTCCCCCGAAATGCTGGATCAAGTTCAGCGCGAAAACGCCGCCTACTTGCGCGAACTCGGAACGATCTATTATCGGATCAAGACTTTTTAGGACCGTCCTATAATTCTTGCCTCTCGATTCGTTCGTAAAGGGAATTGTTCCGCGACAAAAAGGCGGTGAAAATCTAAGAGACTTCTCTCCTTATATCACAATCGACAGACATGCGTAACTAAACCAGGTTAACATCGCATTTGACGTTTCGTGGAATTTTGCGTACGAAGAGAGATATGAGAAGGTCAGGACGGTAAGTACGAAACCTGTTAATCTATTAACCTGCTACTCTATTAGAAATGAGATCCCGCCTGGGGACCTCCGGGTGGCACGGATCGTCGCAGGCTCGAATGGTGGATCAGCCAATACACCGCCAAGCCCAGGAGGCCAAAGACCAAGCCACAAAGTCCCCAGAAATTCGGTCCGAAGAATAGCAGCCCTCCGCTCTCCCTGCGTTTCGCATCCTGGGAAATTCCGATCAGAATGGCGACATGCAGGGCGATCACCAGGCAGGTCCAGAGCAAACCGACCAGGAAGAATAGCCCGGCTACTCCGCCGTTGCTGGACAGCGGATGAAAAGGGGATATCATCCAATCCAAGTTGGCAGTCCTCCTATTCGGTAAGGATTTCCTTCGCGGATTTGCCTTGTGGGATCATGGGGAGAACGTGCTCGGTGTAGGGAACGATGACATCGAGGAGGTAGGGTCCATCGTGTTCGAGCATTTCTCGGATCGCCTCGCGCAGTTCTTCCTTGCGGATGACGCGGCGACCCTTCACGCCAAATCCCTCGGCGATCTTCACAAAGTCCGGGTAGAGTCCGCCGATGTTTTCGGGGCTGCCAATATTGTCGGGATCTCCGAGAATGGTTTGCCCCCGGCAGCCTTGGTAGAAGCGATCCTCCCACTGGACGACCATCCCGAGGTGCTGATTGTTGAGGAGGAGGCATTTCGCGTTAATCTTCTCGATCTTGGCGGTGGCCAGCTCCTGGATGTTCATGACAAAGGAGCCGTCACCGTCAATGTCGATGACCTGCTTGTCGGGAAAAGCAACCTTCGCCCCGACGGCAGCCGGGTAGCCAAAGCCCATGGTGCCAAGACCGAGAGAACTCAGGTAGGTGCGGGGTTCTTTGAAGCGGTAGTATTGGGCCGCCCACATCTGGTGCTGGCCGACGCCAGTGGTGATGATGGCATCTCCGTTGCTCTCCTCGTAGAGGACCTCGATGGCTTCCTGGGGAAGGATGTGAGGACTTTCTTTGTAGGTGAAAGGAAACTCCTTCTTCCATGCGTCCAGCTTCGCTCTCCATTCCGAGAGGTCGGGCTTCTGGAAGTCGGTCGAATCGACCAGCTCGTTCAGCCGCTCCAGCGCGTGGCCGATTTCTCCGTAGATCGGATAGTGGGCCTTTTTATTCTTGTGGTGCTCCGAGCGATCGAGGTCGAAGTGAATGATTTTCGCATCGGGGGCGAATTTTTCGACTTTACCGGTGATCCGGTCATCGAAGCGGGCACCGGCGCAGATCAGGAGATCGCTTTCGCAGACGGCCCAGTTGCCGGCGACGGTTCCGTGCATGCCGAACCAGTAGAGGGAGAGGGGGTGATCCGGATCCATGGCCCCGATACCCATCAGAGTCGAGGCAACGGGGACACCGGTTTTCTCGGCGAACTCCCTGAGAGCAGGGGTCGCGTTGCTGCTGATAATACCCCCGCCGACATAGAGGACAGGACGCTCGGCCTGCTGGATGAGAGCCAGAACATTGAGCAACTCATCGTCGGTGGCATGGGGTGGCTCCGGGTAGCCGGGCAGGCTCAGCTCGAGGGGGAACCTCGGCTTGAAAATCGCCTGCTGGACATCTTTGGGAATATCGATGAGGACCGGCCCGGGCCGACCCGTCTGCGCGATATGAAAGGCTTCTTTGATGATGGCGGGCAAATCTTCCGCCTTCAGGACCATGTAGCTGTGTTTGACCACGGGCATGGAAATTCCGAGAACGTCCGTCTCCTGGAAAGCGCTTTTCCCGATCAGGGTCTGGAAGACCTGGCCGGTAATTGCGACCAGGGGGATACTGTCCATGAACGCATCGGCGATGCAGGTGATCAGGTTGGTCGCTCCGGGGCCGCTGGTCGCCATGCAGACAGAGGCTTTGCCCGTGGCGCGGGCGTAGCCATGGGCCATGAATCCCCCGCCTTGCTCATGCCGGGGAAGAATGGTGCGGATTTTGCCGGACCGAACGAGAGCCTGGTGCAGCTCCAGGGAGGCACCTCCGGGGTAGGCAAAGACCGTGTCAATCCCCTCGCGCTCGAGGCTGGCGACTACGACGTCGGCGCCCATCATTTCGGGTCCCTCCTCAAACTGAGGCTGGAACGGAAGTAAGGTTTCCGACGACTGCTTTGCTGTTTTTGATGGCATGATTTTTCTGGAAAAGACTTCAATAAACTCCATGAATCCGAATGGTGCAAGCATTTCATGCTTTCCTTACCGCGTCGTAGATGAATCAATGGATGAATGCCACGCATTTTGTTTTTAGGCGACATAGTTGGTCGTCCGGGTCGCCAGATTTTACAGCAACGGCTGCGGGAAATCCGCCAGACCCGGCAGGTTGACCGGGTGATCGCAAACGCGGAGAACGCTGCAGCGGGAGCTGGCCTGACGGGGAAACTGGCGCGGGAGATCCTCGACACGGGGGTGGATGCCATCACCCTCGGGGATCATGTCTGGGATCAGAGGGGATTCGCCGAAGAGATTGGCGGCCTCGACAAAGTCTGCCGCCCGGCGAATCTGGACTCGGCCTGCCCGGGCCGCACATACCTGATCTTGAACGGGGGAGGATTTCGACTCGGTGTTTTCACGGTTCTCGGGCGTGAGTTCATGAAAGTAAAAGGAGACTGCCCGTTTCGGACAGCGGAGAAGCTAGCCAGCGAACTGCGCCCGCAGGTTGACGCGCTCCTGGTCGAGATCCATGCGGAGACTACCTCGGAGAAAATTGCGATGGGCTGGATGCTCGACGGCATTGCGACGGTGGTCGTGGGCACCCACACGCATACCCCCACTGCGGATGCGAGGGTGCTGCCCCGTGGGACGGCATTCGTGACCGACGTGGGAATGACGGGGCCGTATCAATCGGTTCTCGGCAGGGAGGTGGAGCCGGTGCTGCAGCGATTTCTAACCGGGATGCCCCGGAAGTTCACGGTTGCCCAGGAGGATGTCTGGATGCGCGGGGCACTGGTGGATTTCGACTGCAACGGGAGGGCGACTGCGATTGAGTTGCTGGCGGTCCCGGATACGGCCCACGAGGGCGGGCTTTGAGGTTGGGATCCCCTTCTCAGAAATGGGTGCGGAGATAGTTCCCCAGCCCCGAACCGAGAGTCACCCCGAAGAGGCAGAGTAGGACTGTGGCGACGGCGTTGATGGCGGCGGAAAGGGTCTTGCCGTTTTGGAGGAGGGTGAGGGTCTCGAGGCTGAAGGAGGAAAACGTGGTGTAGCCCCCGAGGAAGCCGATCAGGAAGAGGTGGCGGAAAAGAGGATGCTGTTCAAAGGAGGCACCCACGGCGTAGGCGGCACCGAGGCCGATGACGAAGGAGCCACTGATATTGCAGAAGATAGTCCCAAGGGGTAGGGCCTGCTTCCCGGTAAACACCCCGGCGATGGCCAGGCTCGCGAGATAGCGGGTGCAGGCACCGAGGCCTCCCCCTACAAAGATGGCGATAAGATTCGAGGTCATAACGGGCGGTTGGTTATTGATAAAGGTCCAGTAAGCGGCGGCGAATGCGCCCGATCAGCCAGCTGTTTGCCAAGAGCAAGAGCACGATCCAGGCCAGCAGGGTGGCCGACGATGGATGAACCGGGATGCCCAGCCCGGCTTCTTCGAGAAAGCGGGCCACGGGCATTCGAGCGAGCCAGAGTAGTGCCAGCCCTAGAAACGCGGGCACCACTGCGGCGATCATTCTCTGGCTAGCCAGACGCCAGAGGAGGGTGGTGGGCGAGTGCCCGAGGAAATAGAGTTTGCGGATGCGCTCCCGGTGGTCGGAGATGAGGGACTCTACCTCGGCGAGGAAAAGGAGAAGGATCAGGAGCAGGATGATTCCGCCCGCAATCCCGAGGATCGTGAGGCTCAGGTCGAGAAGCAGCTGGAGGCGCGCCTTTTCGCGGGTGCCGCGACTGCTCACGAGGCGGTTCTCTTCGAGCAGCCGGGAGAGGGCGGCGGAATCGGGGTTGTGGAGGGCTACGGCGACCCGGTTGTAGCCCGAGGTGCCAACACTCCCAAACCTTTCATTCGCCATTTCCAGGAAGGAAACGGGGACGAGGATGGACTCGATTTGATCGCTGAAGCCGGCAATGGAGGCGGTGTAGGAGATGGGGGTTCCGCCCTCCGTCGGGTAGGCGATCAGAGCGAAGCGGATCTTCTGCGCGGCTCCTTCCGAGATGGGTGGCAAGCCCTTGCCGGGGGCGAATCCGAAGTTGTAGAGATTCAGGAACTGCCGGGGCATCAGAATGGGCACGAGAGGATCGTCGGGGTGCCAGCTCCAGCCTTCCACTTCGGGGGCGAAGAGTTCGGTGGGAATCGCCTCCAGAAAAATTTCGCTCGCGAGCTTGGGGACGGCACCTCCACCGATTTCGACTGCGGCGGGAAAATGGTTGCGCAGGACGGGGGCCGCGATGGCGACCCCCTCGACCTCTCGAATTTTGCCGAGCAGCCGGGGCGAGATGCTCGAAGAGGTGATTCCGATGCTGTCGGTCAGTTTGACCTCCCGATTTACGAAGACGAGGTCATCTCGAAACCATTGCTCACCGCCGTCGAGGAGATTGCGGAAATCGATCCAGCCCTGGAGGGCACCCAAGGCCAGAAACCAGCCGAGAATCGCCGCCAGGCCGAGACCGACCTGCCGCCCGCGGCTTCCCTGGGCGGATCGGGGCAGGAGAGCGGGGTTCTTGGGCAGACCTGGGCGATTTTCCTCTGGTACGGGTTTCATACACGCAGAATTTGATCGGACGGGAGAATCACCTCGGGCGTTTGCTGGGCGAGTATCCAGCCCGCTCCCCGCTCCGCGCAGACGGACCGGAGCAGCTCGAGACTCCGCTGCGCGGATTCGGGATCGAGGTGGCTCACGGGTTCGTCGAGGAGAATCCATGCGAAGGGTGAGGCGAGTGCCCGCAGCAGACAGAACCGTTGTTTCTGGCCCTGGGACCAGGTGGCCGGGTGGCGGTCGAGAAGTGTGCCAATCTCAAGATGCGCGGCCCAGCCCTCAATCGTCTTCGCGTCGACCCCCGATGCCAGCACGGGGAGATAACCAAGATTCTCCCACCCGGATTCCTCGTCAAACAGCCGAAAGCTCTGGGGCACCATTGCCAGCTTGTGCGTGCGGACCCCCGCCCAGAATCGATGAGGCGGTTCGGGGGGGTGCTCGCCCCCGAGGAGGAGGGTGCCGGCGAATCGGTGCTCCAATCCATAAAGAATGCGGAGGAAGGTGGATTTTCCCTGCCCCGACGGCCCCCAGAGGATCAGGCTCCCGGCGGCGGGCAGATCCAGCTCGACCCCCCAGACCTCGGATCGCTCCAGCGAATCCGGATCCAGATAGTCGGGCCGAAGCCCCTGTAATTGAATATGCACGACAATGGATGGATTTCAGGCTCCCGGCAGCGGAAATGCCCCCCAAAAGACCAGTTCCAAATTATCGCATTGAACCGGCGGATTCTTCGTGTTTCAACTCTTTCGTGGTCGGAGAGTTCGAGAATCCCTCAAAAAAGTATCAGCCGTATTTCGCGCGTCCGGTCCGGGTGGGCTTGTTCCTTGCGCTGATCGTGGCCATCGCCTTTGCCTGGATCTGGCGAGTCGAGATGCGGAAAACTGCGGAGGGGGTCGGGGCCGAGCTGGACAATCACCGCACCCGGATCGACCTTAATCTGCGGTCGCCGGTCGCGGCCATCCAGAACGCGAAGTTTCTCTCTGGAACCTCGCCCTCCTCCGGGCAATTCCGCCAGACCTTGGAATCACTCGTAAAAGGCGATCGACTGATTCGCAGCCTGCGGATTCTCGACAGCGGGGGCCGGGAGCTGCTCACGATCACCGGCGAAAACAGGACCGCGACGGACTCTCCCGCAAGACGGTCCGTCACCGACTACTCGGAGGGGTTTCTCGAGGAGTTGCGCAGCCTTTCCCAAGACGAATTGGTGATTTCCGATTTTTCGACCGTACCCATAGACGGGAGGCTTGAACCCAGTCTCCTCGTGGGCGCAGGCTTGTTCTTCCCGTCGGGGGCGCGCGCCGGATTCATCGTGGCCGATGTGGTCGTGGAAGAGATCCTTTCCGAGATCATGGGCAATCTCGATGGCGAGGATTCCGAAATATTCCTCGTCTCTCCTACCGGTCGATGGATCTATGATTCCCGACGGGAGGACCCCTGGGTCGGATTGAAGGACGAAGACCGCAGTGCCTGGATCGCCGATGAGTTCCCGGAGGTGTGGCGGGCAATTACCTCCACGGCCGACGGCAGCCTCGCGGATGATGAGTTCTGGGTCTTCCGCGAGCATACTCCGTTGCAAGGGCATGGAACCACCGAGCCGCAAGCCCTCCAGGCGAGCTACCGCACGGGGGGAGCCGTTAACGCGAGGCCTTTTTTCATCATTAAGAAAATCGATGGCGGACCCTCCTGGTTTTCGGTCTGGTCGGCCATGGTCCCGATATTCCTGCTCTTCGGGTTATCCATGGCCATCCTCGTGCCCTCCCTGATTCGAGCCCGTCGGGCACTCCAGGCGAGTGAGAACGCCGCGCGGGATCTGGGCGAGGCAAGCCTGCGCACCAAAATGGCTATGGAGGCGGCCCAAATTTCCGAGGTGAGAATCGATTTGGACGCCGGGACAATCAATATCGACAAAAGGATGGAGGAGATGCTCTTGCTCCGACCCGGAGAAAAAATCCGCACCCTTGAGCAGTGGGAAGCGAAAATCCATCCGCAGGACCGCAGGAAGGTAATCGATCTCATCGAACCGCTGTGGCGGGAGGGCGAGGGGACTTTTCGCATCCGCCATCGGATGAGACGGGGCGATGAGTCCTGGGGCTGGTTTCGCTTCCGGGGAGCGGTGCGCCTGGATGAGATCGAGCGCAGAAAGTTTATCCTGGGTGCCTACATCGACCTGACGGAGGTAATCCAGCGGGAATCGGAACTCAACCGGCTGGAGATGGCCACCCGCCAGACGCTTTCCGGAATCGCCATTCTCGACAAGGAAGGTAGACTCGAGTGGTCCAATCAGGCCTTTCGCAACAGTCCAGCACGCTCTGGCGAAACCTTGCCCGGCGAGTTTATTGGGAACCTGCTGGATCTTCGCGGAGCGGATGCGGACAAGGAAACGGAATCGATCCGCCGCGCAATCCTAAAAGGGGTCGAGTTCAGCTTGATCGTCACCAAGATCTCTGACGACGAGGAGATTGTCTGGGTGCGGGTCGTGGGGAATCCCGTTCTCGACGGGGAGGGCATTCCCTCCCACTACGTCGTGATCGAAAGCGACATCTCCAAGGAGAAACGAGCGGAAGCAGACCTGCGAAAGAGCGAAACTTTGCTCATCGAAAGCCAGCGGTTGGCCGGGATCGGCTCTTGGGAGATCGATCTGGGAGAGAACTCCGTCTACTGGTCAGACGAGACTTTCCGAATTTTCGGATTCTCGCAGGACATGACTCCCCACACGGACGCATTGCTGAAACTGTTCGGGGAGGAAGACCGGGAAGCTGTCCGGCGTGATCTCAAGGCCGCCACTGAGGAGGGCAAGAGCTTCCAGCGCAGAATTGGGTTCCTGGGAGCAAACGGTGTTGAAAAATGGATACTCCTGAGGGGGATGGCCCTGCGGGATGATGGCTTCATTACCAAGATTTACGGAGTCGTCCAGGATATCTCCGATCAGAGGCTGTCCGAGGCCGCCCTGCTCAAGGCGAAAGAAGAGGAGGAGTTTTTGAATGACCAGCTTACCGAAGCACTGGACAAAGCCCGCGTGAGTGAACTCAAGGCCCGCGAAGCGAGCGAGGCGAAGAGTTCCTTCCTTTCCATGATCAGCCACGAGATCCGCAATCCCCTCAACGGTGTGATCGGAATGGCGGATCTCCTGAAACAAACCCCCCTCAACGAAGACCAGCAGAGCTACCTCGAGGCGATTCACAGCTCGGGAACCACGGTGGTCATGCTCCTCGACGATATTCTTGATTTCAACCGGCTCGAGCACGGCAAGATCGAGTTCGAACAACGAAAGTTCCGGATTGAGACCGTCGTGGAGGATTCGATACTTATCTTCTCGGCGAAAATGGCCCAAAAAGGTCTCGACGTTGGCTTCTGGATCGATCCCGATGTCCCCCGCCTGGTCACCGGAGATATCACTCGGGTGAAACAGATCCTCTTCAACCTGCTCGGCAATGCCGTCAAATTTACCGAGCGGGGCTTCATCACCCTCACAGTGGAGTTACGCGAGCGCCGCCCGAATGACCGCTGTCTCCTCCGGTTTGCCGTAACCGATTCGGGCATCGGGATTCCGCACGAGCGCCACGACCGCATTTTCCAGGCCTTCAGCCAGGTCGATTCGTCCATCACCCGGAAATTCGGAGGCACCGGACTCGGTCTCGCGATCTCCCGGGAACTCGCCTTGCGGATGGGAGGAGATATCGAGTTCGAAAGCCAGAAAAACAAGGGCACCCGCTTCGAGGTGATTTTGCCCTTTCCCGCCTCCTTTGCGCAGGATCAAAAGAGCACCGACCCTATCGATGGCCGGGCCATTGGCTGGTTCGGGCTGGAAATTCGCCAAAAGCAGATGCAGACATTTCTGGACTCCTGCGGGTTGCTCCTGAAAATCGTCTCCAGCGAGCAGGAGATGCTTTCGGCCATTCAAGAAGCCGCTTCCGAGGATTGGGTTTTTATCGACTCCGCACTGTTGCGGCAGCAAGCCGTCCTGGCCGCGATCAAAAAACGCCCCAAGGATGCCAGGCCCCTCGTGGTCATCGGCTGGCCCAATCAGGGCGAAGACTTTCCCTTCCCCGTGAAGTGGCTGTCGCTTCCCATCCTGCGAAGAAGCCTCCTCCGTATCCTGGAGGGAGATGCAGCCCACAAAGAACCTGACTCGAAAGACGGAAAATCGGCTGAGCAACAAACACGAAGGACCGATCTGAAAATACTGGTCGCAGAAGACAATGCCGTGAATCAAAAGGTTATTCGACTGCTGCTCAAACGACTCGGATATGGTTGCGAGGTCGCCGCCAATGGTGCCATCGCCCTCGAGAAAGCACGGGCGAAGACTTTTGATCTGATCCTGATGGACATCCAAATGCCCGAAATGGACGGGATCGAAGCCAGTCGGCAAATCAGTTCCCAACTACCCAAAGAACGCCGCCCCCGCATCGTCGCCCTTACTGCCGGAGCCACCCGCGACAATCGGCAGGACGCTGAAGAGGCCGGAATGAGCGGCTACCTGACCAAACCGATTCGGGCCGCCGCCCTGGAAGAAGAACTTCAGGCCACCCTCGATTTTTTGAAACAGCGATCCGAATCCGAAACCAAATAATTTCCACCCGCCCTGGTCACAGTTCCAGCCTAGCCAAGCACCCGATCCATTCTGCGAATTCGACCACGGTACGGTTCGCGGATCCACCTCATTAGGACCGCAAATTTATTGCGAGATTTCCGGTTTGCTGATTTTCTCGGACTACTTTTTGCGAGAATTCCCGCTACGCTGTCCGAATGACCTCTTTTTTCCAATTCCTTCCTTACCATTATGGACCCTATTCTTTTTGTCTGGATCGGGAGATGGACGCGCTCGCGAATCAGGGTTATGTGGATGATTGCGACCGAAAACATTGGTCCTTAACCGAAATCGGTCGAAATACGAGGTTTTCCGTTGATCAGCCCGTTCGAGCGGATGTCTGGAAGGTGTTACGGAGGTTCGGAAAATCCTCAAGCTCGTCTCTTTTGAGATCCGTTTACGAGAGTTTTCCGTGGTTCTCCGTCAATAGCCGGGTAGAGCAACTGGAGAATCGCCCGACAGCGGATCCCGCCGTTTACACAGCTGGATACGAGGGTCTCTCCGTCGATGGATTCCTCAATGAGCTTATGATTCATGGGATTCGGAGGATTATTGACGTGCGCCGCAACCCGGTGGCTCGCCGTTTTGGTTTCCACAAATCGACTTTGGCGCGGTTGGCTTCCAATGTTGGCATCGATTATATCCATATTCCACAGTTGGGAATCGCCTCGGATCAGCGTCAGGAACTGCATACTTACCAGGATCGTCTCGATCTATTTGAGCGCTACGCCTCGACGACGTTAGAGAACGAGATAGAGGCGATCGCAAAAGTCGCATCTCTCGTTAATGAACGGGCGAGTGCCCTTGTCTGCCTTGAATCGGATCCGGATTGCTGTCATCGTTCCTATCTTGCGGTTCCGGTGGCCAAGAAGACTGGTTTGCCAGTCGTGCATCTCGGAAACTGTGTCCATGCTGCCTGCTGAGTATAGCCTGCACCGGGTCCTCATTACAGTGATGACCTATCCGCATCCGTCGGTGAAGTCGGAGGAAGTGGTATGCACTGCCGGTATTCTGGCCACCTAAAGTAGATCAACTTCAACTCGAAATTTAATCTGTTCTCCCGTCACATGCCCGACCAAACCACACCACCCAAATTCCCCTTAGAATCGATGGACATCGCCGAACAAAAGCGACGGCAGTTGAAGCAGCTTTTTCCGGAGGCCTTCACCGAGGCGTGGGATGCGGGGTCGGGGGAGTTAAAGCATGCTGTCGACTGGGAGAAGCTGAAGGCCTCCCTAGGTGATGTTTTGGAACGGGAGGGTGAGCGTTTCGGGCTTTCCTGGCCCGGCAAGTCGGGTCTGCTGAGAGTCATTCAGCAGCCGAGCGTCGGCGCGCTCAAGCCTTGCCGGGAGGAGTCGGTGCGATTCGATGAATCGGAGAATCTATTTATCGAGGGTGATAATCTGGAAGTGCTGAAGCTTCTGCAGAAATCCTACTTCGGCAAAGTGAAGATGATCTACATCGACCCGCCCTACAATACCGGGAACGAGTTCGTCTATCCCGATAACTTCACCGAGAGTCTTGAGACTTACCTGCAATATGCAGGTCTGGTCGATGCCAAGGGGCGCAAGTTTTCCACCAACGCCACCACCGAAGGCCGCTTCCACTCCAAGTGGCTCAATATGATGTATCCGCGGTTGTTTCTTGCTCGGAATTTGCTGAAGGAAGATGGGGTAATATTTATTTCAATTGATGATAACGAAGTAAAGAACCTAAGAAGCTTGTGTGACGAGGTTTTTGGAGAAGAAAATTTTGGGTCTTCCGGAAAATCCGTGGGTGAGAACGCCGCTTAGAGTATAAA
>CAZWFJ010000056.1:0-21432 GCA_964633135.1 uncultured Puniceicoccaceae bacterium
CGAACTAAGACCTCTCATGCTCCATTATATCAAATGAATTTCCAACACCGTTGCAGTCAAAAATAGAGAACTGACCTATTATTGAAATGACGAGCAACTGATTTTTTTGGGGCGAGATATGGGTATGGCGAGAAAGGGAAGAAATTTACCGGAAAAACTGATTTTCTACCACCTGACGCGCCGGACGGAAAGATGTCGATCTCGCGCGCGGAGTCCTGGGGGTGGTGGAGGCAAAGGGAAGCTTCCGTTGGGGGTCTTGCTGGGGGCGAGGTGTTAAACCTTGTGGACGGGATGATTCTTGGCGCGGAGAGCTTCGTGAAGGAGCAGCTGGGTGAGGCTCCGCCCGGGAGGCGGGAGCGGAAAGGGGATCCGATGGAAGGGGGCGACTGGAAGGGACTCGCAGTGGCGAAGGGGATTCGGAAGAAATTGTTCGGATAGAGCAGGGCGGTTGAGTTTCTTTCCACGCTACTTGTATTGCTTGGTCTTCCAGAAAAGAATGGCCCATTTTCCTTCCCCAGGGAGTGCATGGGGAAGGGGTAGGGAGGCTTTGCCTGTGCTGGACATCTACTCCATTTGGTGGCATATCCTTGTTCATGTCCGAACCAGACAATCTCAACAGTTCTGATGCCCTCGAAGCGATCCACCGGATTCTCTCCGTTGCCGTGGAGAAGGAAGCCAGCGACATCCATTTAAAGTCGAACAAAGTGCCAATCATCCGCAAAAACGGAATGTTGGTCGAGTTAGAAGAGTTCTCGCCGCTAAAACCGGAGATGCTTCGGATTTTTGTCGAGCAAACCACTCATGGAATTTTCCGACAACAGTGGGAGCAGGATTTCCAAGTTGATTACGCTTACCGTTTCGAGGGTGTCGGGCGCTTTCGCGTCAACGGATTCCGGCAGCGTGGGAGGCCAGGCATCGTTTTCCGGCTTGTAAACGATCATCCACCCACGCTGGAGGAACTCAATCACGAGTCCGAACTTTTTCGCAATCTCTGCAAGTTGAAAGATGGAATTGTCCTCGTGTGCGGCCCCACGGGTTCGGGGAAGAGTTCGACCCTGGCGGCAATGATAAATCTTATCAATCAAGAGGATAACAAACACATAGTGACTCTGGAGGATCCGATTGAATACACATACACGGACAACAGATCACTTATTAATCAGCGGGAGATCGGAATCGACATCCAGTCATTTGACAGTGGATTGCGGGCCGTCCTGCGGCAGGATCCCGACATCATTCTTATCGGCGAGATGCGGGATCGATCCACGTTTGAGACTGCCCTGCGGGCAGCGGAGACTGGGCATTTGGTCCTTTCTACCCAACACGCAGCCCATTCGCAGCAAGCGATCCGTCGGTTATTCGAGTTTTTCCCGCCAGAGCAGCAGGATATCATGAAACGCCAGATCGCAGATGCTGTCCGGTGTACGATCATTCAAAAGCTTATTCCGAACCTCAGAGGGGACGGACGGGTCCCGGCTACCGAAGTGATGATGGTTGACCCTTCGATTCGGAAACTGATCGAACTCGGCCATTTTGAGCGACTCTATTCCGCGATTGAGGCTGGCAAGGATAACGGCTCTAAGACCTTCAACGCTGATCTCTATCGTCTGGTCAAGACGAAGGCGATTTCGAAGGAATCCGCTCTCCGATTCTCACCCAATGCAAAACAGCTTGAGATGAATTTGAAAGGAATCTTCTTGAGTTCGGGCGGTCTTGTCAGCTGAACAAGAAGCATGGAAAACAAGAGACCTGGAATTCTATTCTCTGGACAGGGAGCCCAAAGCGTTGGCATGGGCGAAACTCTGGCTGCTGATCCCATAGCCAGAAAGCGCTTGGAAGAGGCGGACTCGATCCTTGGGTGGAAGCTCTCGAAAGTGATGTTCGAGGGTCCGGTAGAAACTCTCACAGAGACTCGCATTTGCCAGCCCGCTCTATTTGTACATGGGATCATTGTTTATGAACTCCTCCTCTCCCGCGGCGTAATTGAGGATGCGGCTGCAGTTTGTGGCCTGTCGCTCGGAGAATTGACCGCCCTCACTGCAGGGAGAGCCATGAATTTTGAAACCGGTTTGCGTTTGGTCGCAGAGAGGGGACGGCTGATGCAAGAGGCTTGCGAGGAGACCCAAGGCAGCATGGCTAGCGTCATTGGCGGAAGTCGCGAGGCGGTGGCGGAATTTGCTGAGGAGTGCGGACTCGAAATAGCCAATCTGAATTGTCCCGGGCAGATTGTCATCTCGGGCCAAAAACAGGGGATTGCGAAGGCACTCGGCATGGGACGCGAGTATGGATTCAAACTGGTGAAGGAGCTGGTCGTCGCCGGTGCTTACCACAGCAGATTGATGGAATCGGCCCGGGATCAGTTCGCTCCATTCGTCCAAGACGCGGAGATCACCAAGCCGGAGTGCCCTTTTTATGCCAATGCTACCGGGGGGCGACTGGAGGATCCGGAAGCGATCCGCGAGGGGCTGATTGCCCAGGTCGTTTCCCCGGTTCGATTTGAGGACTGTTTGCGATCTTTGGCTGCCGAGCAAAACGCCCCCATCGAACTGGTCGAGTGCGGTCCAGCCAAGGTGATTGCGGGACTCGTCCGGCGGACCGATCGCAGTTGGTCTATCCGGTCCTTCGCCGAGGCTGGGGATTTCTCCGCGAACGCTTGAACAAACCACCCTGGCCGCCACACTGAATTCATGCGTTCCACCGACACCATTCGCAATTTTTGCATCATCGCGCACGTCGACCACGGCAAGACGACGCTCTCTGACCGTCTCCTTGAGTTGACCAGCACCGTCGAACTTCGAAACATGAAAGAGCAGCTGCTCGACTCGATGGATCTCGAGAGGGAGCGGGGAATTACCATCAAAAGCCATCCGGTCTCCATGATCTACCGGAAGAACGATGAAGATTATCTCTTTAACCTGATCGACACCCCGGGGCATGTTGATTTCTCGTATGAGGTTTCGCGAAGCCTGGCTGCATGCGAGGGTGCCTTGCTCCTGATTGATGCGGCGCAGGGTGTGGAAGCGCAAACCGTTGCCAATGCTCACCTCGCTGTCGCACAAGGCCTTGAGGTGATCCCCGTCATCAACAAGATCGACCTTCCGAGTGCCCAGCCCGATCGGATCAAGGAACAGATTGAGGAGGTGCTCGCCATCCCAGCCGAAGAGGCGATCCTCGCCAGTGCCAAGTCTGGAATCGGCATCCCGGAAATCATCAGAGCTGTCATAGAACGGATTCCGCCGCCGCGATGGCTTAATGAGAAGGGAACTCGGGCACTTGTATTTGATTGCATCTACGACGCATTTAAAGGAGTCATTTGTTATGTCCGGGTCTTCAGCGGGGAATTGCGCCAGGGAAGCACCATTTCCTTCATGGGTTCCGATGTGAAAACGCAGATCAAGGAAGTTGGGCGGTTTTCCCCGCACATGGTGGCCGAGGAGTCGCTTTCGGGAGGCAAGGTTGGCTATATCGTCACCGGAATCCGCGACGTGGCCGACGTGAAGTTGGGTGATACAGTCACCCGGGCCGACGACATGGCTGCGGAAATGCTTCCGGGCTACAAGGAAGTGAGGCCGATGGTTTTCAGCGGTATTTACCCCCTTGATACGTCGGACTACGAGAAGCTTAAATCAAGCGTCGCCAAGTTGCGCCTGAACGATGCCGCTTTCGTCTTCCAAAGCGAGAGTTCGGTCGCCCTGGGATTTGGCTTTCGTTGTGGTTTTCTTGGTCTCCTCCACATGGAAATCATCCAGGAACGAATTCGTCGTGAATACGACCTGGACATCATCTCGACCTATCCGAGTGTGATCTACCGACTGCGCAAGACCGACGGCACTGAGATGGAGATCGACAATCCTGTCTTTTTCCCGGATTCCACTGAGATCGAGTGGATCGAGGAACCCATGATCCGGGCAACCCTGCATACGCCAAACGATTCGATCGGTGACATGCTGGCCCTGATTTCCGAAAAACGCGGCCTCTGCGAGCACACGGAAACGATCGATTCCTCCCGGGTGATGATCAATGCACGGTTGCCGCTGAACGAAATTCTGGTCGATTTTAATGACCGCCTGAAAAGCTTAACGCATGGCTATGGCAGCATGGACTACGAACCCGACGGGTATCAACAGTCTGATCTGGTCCGCATGGAGATCCTCGTAAACGGGGAGCCAATTGAAGCCTTTTCTTCAATCGTCCACCGGGCGAAGGCCGAACTGCGGGGTAGGGCACTTTGCTCGAAATTGAAGGAATTACTGCCGCGGCAGCTCTTTAAGGTCGCCATTCAAGCTGCGGTAAACGGTAAATTTGTCGCCCGCGAAACCCTCAGCGCGATGCGAAAGGACGTAACCGCGAAATGCTACGGCGGAGATATTTCCCGCAAACGCAAGCTCCTCGAAAAACAAAAAGAAGGTAAAAAGCGAATGAAGCAGATCGGGTCCGTTTCCATCCCCCAAGAGGCTTTTGTCCAAGTGCTGCGAAGCAGCCAGGAATAATCCAGAACCCCGCAACAAAATGTTCTCTACCGGAAAGAAAATCCGCAAGCAGGCCGCCGAACACGCTGAAATGGCCCGCAAAATTATCAACTACCGGAAGGACGTTCTGGACGAGAAAGCGATCGCGGAACTCGAGGCGGTTCGGCGAGACGCCTTCGGATGCGCAAAAGACAAGTCGTTTTCGCAGGAGATGTTAGCTGAGAAATCGGGGGGATGGGAGGCGATACTCCGCCGCCATGGGGGTAAGATTTATCCAAAAACTTTCTGGAGTGATAATTTGGAGACTTTCCTCGTTGCGGCAATCGTCGTTCTGGGCGTTCGAGCTTTTTTCCTCCAGCCTTTCATTATTCCGACGAATTCCATGTACCCAACGTACAGCGGGATGTATCATCAAATTTACGACGCGGAGGATAGGCCCTCTCTGCTTGCCCAGCCATTTCGCTTCCTCCTCCTCGGTGCGCGTAACCAGGAGATTGAGGCACCCGTACAGGGGCGGGTTCGGATCCCCCTCCTTTACAAAGAGACGCGGGGGGAGGGCACCCGCGCGAGAGCAGCATTTGACGTCGTCGATGGACGGAAATGGTTGATCGTCCCAACAAAACTGAAGCGATATCCGCTCTTGATCGGCGATGCGCGGGTTGATTTCAAGGTGCCTCTTGATTTCGATGCCGATTCCGTGCTCCTGGATCGATTCTTCCCCGGAAAGGAGTCATGGACCGAGGTAATCGCTTCGGAGCGCGCGACCGGACGCTTCCGCAGGGACGGTAATCACCGGGCCATGATCGAAGTTGGCAACCAGGAATTTATGCCGGGCGAAACCGTTTTGAACTTCGATGTCCTAAGCGGAGACGCACTTTTTGTCGATCGATTTACCTATCACTTTTTTCCGCCAAAGGTGGGCGATCCGATCGTTTTTCGAACAGGCACTATTCATTACCCCCCACAGCCCCTCGGCGAAAAATACTACATCAAGAGGCTCGCGGGTGCGGAAGGCGATGTTCTGGCGATCGATCCGCCAGCTCTCCTTATTGATGGTGAGGTTGCCTCGGGGAACGTGGCTTTCGAGAACAACGCCCGGGAAATCGAGGGCTATCGGGGATACGTAAACACCGAGAAACAGATGCGCTACCTGACGCCTGGAACATCCTTTACCGTCCCGGATGATGAGTTTTTTGCCCTGGGAGACAATTCCCGCAACAGTCTCGACAGTCGCTACTGGGGGAGCTTTGATCACCGAGCAGTGATCGGCAGGGCCTTGTTTATCTATTATCCGTTCACCAAACGCTGGGGTCCCGCGCATTGAGGCAAGTTACATGGCTAGAAGAATACGAAATCAATTCGAGGGCAAGACGTCCTTTTACCACTTGATCAGCCGTACGATTTACGGCCAGCGGCTCTTCGAAGAGCCAGAGAAAGCGCTTATCCGAAAGACTCTGGAGCAGGTAGCCCGGTTTTCCGGGATCCGCGTAATCACTTACGCCATCATGGCCGATCACTTCCATCTGCTGGTCGAGGTTCCTCCCGTCGATGACGAGATTTCCGATGCCGAGGTGGTTCGCCGGTTTCAAAGCCTTTACCCCGAACCGACACCTTCAATGCCGTTGTCGGCCGATGACGTAAAGAAGCTTCTTCAGAGCAAGAGTCCAGAAGGATTAAAGCTCCGCGAGAATTTGTGCCGCAGAATGGCCGATCCCTCGAGTTTCATGAAGTCTTTGAAGCAGCGCATTGGTAAATGGTTCAATCGCACTCATGATCGGTATGGAACCCTTTGGAATCGTCGATTTGAAAGCGTTTTGGTCGAAGAGGATCCGTGGGTGCTCATGATCGTCGCAGCCTATATTGATCTGAACCCCGTTCGCGCTGAATTAGTCGATGATCCGGCCGACTACAGATATTCCGGCTTCGGCGCTTCGAACCAGGGCGACAAATTTGCCGAAGAGGGCCAAAAGCGACTGGGCGAGAATCGTAAAGCCTACGAGGAGATTCTTTCCGGTACCCCGTCCGACTCAAACCGGACCGAGAGCAGGGAGAAGTTGCCCCGCAAAATGACCGAAGGCAGCGAGAGGATTCCGGTTTCCGTTTCCAATGCCTTGCGATGCAACGTGCGGTATTTTACCGACGGAATGGTTATCGGGTCTCCGGAATTCGTGGAAAAGCATCTGAATGCAGTCGCCGTAAATCCAAAACGGGAACGGCGGGCTCATCCAATGCGCGGGACCCAATGGAAAGGCCTCTGCGTGGGAACCGGTCTGATTTAGGGAGTTTTTCAGGAAAACGAAAAAAAAAAGCCGATATTTGTAAAAATTTGCAGATCAATGCCCGACAGCAATTAATGCGCACAATATACATTATGTCTAATTTTATAGGGCGGGTTATCCGAGCCTGCACTTTGTAAAAATCAAATCACCTGTATCCCCGAAAAATTGGCCACCTGCCAACTCATCTTCCGCAGTGCCTCCTTCTCCACATTCCCAAACAAATTCTTTGCTTGGGAAAATTTCGATTCTCTCTTGCAATTCCCGGCATCGTTCCCCGCGATAGGGCTATGGAAATCGAAAAAGACCGCATTGTCACTATGCACTATACGCTCCGTGGAGGAGATGGAACCGTACTGGATAGCTCGGAGGGAAAAGATCCCCTCTCCTACTTGCACGGGCGTGGAAACCTTATCCCTGGGCTTGAAAGCCGGATTGAGGGGAAGCAAGCCGGTGAGGAGATGGAGGTAACGGTGCCCCCTGGCGAAGGTTACGGCCCGGTTGATCCAGCGAAGATGTTTGACGTCCCCCGCTCGCAGTTTCCTGCGGATGCGGACCTGCAGCCTGGCACACAGTTTCGTGCCGAGGGTGAAGGAGGACCCGTGATTGTGCGTGTGGACTCCGTTGAGGGCGATCAGGTCAAGATCGACGCGAATCATCCTCTGGCTGGGGAGAATCTAAACTTCTCGGTGAAGATAGTCGATGTCAGGGAGGCATCTCCCGAGGAGATCGACCACGGGCACGTACACTGAGGCATCGTCCGAAATCAGCTCGGGATCGCAGGCATCGCTCTGGAGCAGACGAAAAAGTGTCCCGCGCAGGAAACTACTCCGTTGGCTCGAGTCCGTGGGTTGCGTAGGCTTTCGCCAGGCTAAGCCGGTGAATCTTCGCATTGTGCCGCACATCAACGGGGAATTCCTTGCGGAAAAAGAAATGCTGGATGGGAGAGGTCATCTGGACTTTCGAACCCAAGCTTCGCAGCTCCCGCACCCATTCTTGAATCTCCTCCGAGTTCGAGGGCCAGGCCTCGGGAATCGGTTGTACTACGATGCCGGGAACGCGTCGCTTCGCGGGGCCGAGTCCGATCAAAGCGGATCGGTAGACATTCGGGTGTTGATTAAATACTTGTTCGCAGCATTCGGGATCAAACACCTGGCCATCGGCAGTCGTCACGCGCTCAACGACCCTCCCGCAGAACCAGAGGCGGGCTTCGTGGTCGAAGTATCCCAAATCACCCATGCGATGCCAAATCCACTCATCGGATCGAACTTTTGCCTTCTCTGTTGCCTCGTGCAGACGATCGTAACTCTTGGTCACCATGGGTCCGGCTGCAATAATTTCCCCGGTTTCCATTTGTGGGAGTGACACCAGTTCGTCGGGAGTAAGGATCTCGCCTCCCACCTTGACCACCCGAACCTGCACTCCGGGAAGGGGTCTACCCACACAGACACCTCTGCCTTTCGCCGTTAACTGGGCGACTGCCCGGATTTCCTCGCCTTCAATCGCCGTAAGAGGAAGGGCCTCGGTCGCACCATAGGGGCTAAAAATTCGTGCTTTGGGCAGAACCGGCTGCAGCTTCTCCACTAATCCGGGGGGGACGGCGGCACCCGCAGCGAGAACTCGTCTCAAGCTTACGATTTTTGTGCCGTTCTTGTTCCCCTCTCGGGCAATCTTCCCCCAAAGAACGGGAGAGCCGAAGCTGTTGGTAACTTCGGCTTCATTCATCACCTGGATCTGCAAAGCTGCGTCGGCCTCTGCGGGACGACCCGGATCCATAGGAGGAACTACGGTCGTCATCCCCAAAGCGGGGTTGAAAAGGGCGAAGACCGGAAGCATGGGAAAGTCCACTTCTCCCGGTTCGATCTCGAAGCGATCCCGTATTGCCTGAATCTGGGCTTGAAACATTCCGTGCTCGTAGCACACGCCCTTTGCGGGGCCGGTGGAGCCGGAGGTAAAAAGAATTGCAGCCGGGTCGCTGGTCTCTGTGGGGACAACCGGAAATCGGGGCATTTCTGAGGAAGTGACCTTCGTGACCAAGCGTGTTGAGAGCCTGGCTTTCACATTTCGAAATGAGTGCCGAAAAAGGCGGGAGAGGATGAGGCCTTTCCAAACTCCGAAAACGGCTTCGGGGTCGGAATGCCGCACACAGCGGAGGAAGTTTCGCAATCCCATCCCGGGGTCAATGACCACTGGAACCCCTCCCACTTGCAGGATCGCAAAAACTCCCGCGATCAGCTCCAACCCCGGGCGTGCGAGCACGAGGACGCGAGTTCCCTTCCGAATGCCCTCCCCCGCCATGCGACTGGACAGCGAAGAGACAATTCGTTCCAGCTCGGCAAAAGACGTATCGGCAAACTGAACATCTCCTTTCCGGGTTGAGGGAATCCGCACGGCGGGCAACGCCGCCGAATCGGAAGCTCGCACCGCCAAGTAGGCAGCCACATTGGCATTTTTCTCCGGGTCCTCAGCCATGGTTCGACTCATCCAGTGCTGCTTCGAGGCGAGCGACATCCTCCAACGTGTCGACTCCCACAGTATGCTCCTGCGTCAGACCGACCTGAATGGCGGCACCGTTCTCGAGAGCGCGCAATTGTTCCAGGCGCTCTACCTTCTCGAGCGGAGATGGCTCAAGCGAGACAAAATGCTCGAGGAACTCGGCCCGGTAGCCGTAGAGTCCCAGATGGCCGAGGACCGGAATCGTTGCCATGACATCGGAGGATGGATTTCCGACTGATTCGCGGTCCCATGGCACGGGTGCTCTGGAGAAATACAGTGCCCTACCCTCAATGCCCCGGACCAATTTGACCTGATTCGGATCCTTGAACTGCTTCAAACCCCGCAGAGGAAAGGCCAGCGTGCTCATCTCGGCTCCCTCTTCCAAGAGGGCAAAAAGCGTTTTAATCTGGCTGGCGGAAACAAGGGGTTCATCCGCCTGGACGTTGACTACCCGCTCCGCTCCGACCTCGCGATTTGCAAAAGCGATCCGATCCGTACCGCTCGCCAGCCGGGGATCAGTAGAAATGCAGTCGAAATCCTCCGCGCGCAGCGTCGCGGCCAGTTCCTCCTCCGCAACGGCGAAAAAAATCGGCACCTCCGGCGCGATCGTCCTCACCCGCCGGGCGGTATGGAGGACCAACGGAATTCCTCGCACCTTATGGAGCAGTTTTCGGGGAAAACGCACCGACTCGAGTCGGGCAGGAACGATGATTGCCTTCGGTATCGACACTTCTCCAGCTTCGTGCAGGAAAGCCCGGCGTCAATCCCGATTCCCCGAAAAGGTCCGGCAGACCACGGTCCTGCTTCGCAGATGACAAAAGGTAATATTCTTCGAAAGATAACGAACCATCTTTGGCACTTGTATGCCCTTTCCGAGAAAATCTATCATTCGCATACCCATGTTTAGGACTGTCCTATAAATGCGGCTCTCAAATCCCCGGCTGTCACCGGTCGGCCAAACCAGTGATAGAAAGTGGGATTTCCCGCAAGTTTACGACTAATCGCCAGCATTCGCATGCCTTACGCAGCAAATGCCTCATTTGTATATTCTGTTTTAGGACCGTCCTATACTATGATCCAGTCGCAGCATGCGGATCTCGGTATTTTTATTTGAGCCGGTAATTTGAGATGAGTTGATAAGCGAAGGCGGGATTGCTTTGAGCGGTTTCGATGACTTGTTGCCAGGAAAGGTGGCTCAGTCGGGAGGCTTTGATGGCGAGCAGACAACATTGGAGTGTGGCGAGATTGGCATTGATGTTGTAGTCGCGGATGCGCGTGGGATCTTCGAACATCTGGCTGTCGCGAACCCAATGGTTGCAGATCTCGCATCCTGGTCAGTGTCCTGGTGCGAGATCGGCAAAGTATTTGGCCCCGGGTCTGTCTTCCGTGAAGGTCTCCGCCAGCACCGGAGAGTAACCGTGGAGTTCCTCCCAATGGGCGGGAAGGTGACGGCAGGCCAGAGCCAGGGCCTTTGAGGCCAAGTTGGGCATGCGTTCCTTCCCCAAGACCAGAAATCGCCGGTTCATTACCACCAGTCCCTGCCTCTCGGCCCGTTGCTGGGCCGTCCATCCGGCCCATTTGTCCCGGTCCTCCAGCCGGTGCGCCGATGCTCCCCAGTCCAGCAGTGCCACCCACCGGCCCTTGTGTTCGACCACCTGCAGTAAACACCTTCCCTCCGGCAGGTCACCCAGATAGTGCTCCTCATCAAAATAACGCCCGGCACGGGCGAACTCCTCGCGGCTCAATACCCGCACCGTTAGTTCCTTCAGCAATACCGACTCATAAACTCTACGACTCTTGTGACTCCAAGCCGAAGCGCGACCGGAATTCGAAAAGGTCGAGGCGACGGTCGAGGCGAGGTGTCACGCTTCCGGCGGCCCTCGAGCGGTAAAGATCCCCAATATCGAGATCGCTCACGAGAAGCATTTCGACATTTCCGTCCGCTTGGGCCTGAATCCCGTCTCGGGCAAACTCAAAGTCGGACGGGGAGAAGACGGCAGCCTGGCCATAGTGGATATCCATGGCGGGAACGGAGGGAAGGTTGCCGATAATGCCGCTAGTAACTACGTATACCTGGTTCTCGATCGCCCGTGCCTGGCTGCAATATCGCACCCGCAGGTAAGCCTGTCGGTCATCGGTGCAGTAGGGAACTACCAGAACCTCAGCACCTTGATCCGCAAGATAGCGAGCCGCCTCGGGAAACTCGGAGTCATAGCAGATGAGAATGCCGATTTTCGCCTTGCTCGTCTGGAAAACCTGGAGACTGGAACCCCCGCTAATTCCCCAGTACCGCTTCTCCGCCGGCGTAATGTGAATCTTTGGCTGCAAATCGAACGTTCCGTCCGGGTAAATGATCGGACTCATATTATAGAGAGTCCCGTTACGCTCCATAGGATGGCTCCCGGCTACGATATTCAGTCCGTAATCCTTGGCCAAAGACACCATGAGATCCATGAAAGGCTTCTCCAACTCGGCCAGGCGACGAATTCCTTCGAGCGACGGGAGTCGGCGCAAACCTTTCTGCGAGAGCAACTGCACCGAGAAAAACTCAGGGAAAACGACTAGATCGGAGCGATAGTCCGAGGCCGTTTCGACAAAATATTCCACCTGTGCCGCAAAATCCTCGAAACGCTCCACCGCCCGAACCTGATACTGGACGCAAGAGACGCGCATTTTTGCCCCCTCCCCATCCAGAGGCTTGAAATCAGGATTCAACCACTCAATCAAGGTGGCGTTATTGCACGAGCCGGGATCATCCATGTAGTTCCGCAAGATTCCCCGCACGACGAAGCCCTCCCGTATCTGAAAATTCAAAACCTTATCCTTGCGCTCGCCGTACTCGACCTGTCTCACATACTCCTCCGGCGTTAATTCACCCGCCACCTCCGCGTAGCCGGAAAGCCGCCCTCCCCCGAGAATTCTCCGCAAATTCAACTTTTGGCAAAGATCGCGCCGGGATTGATAGAGAAATGCTCCGATTCCCTTTCCCTGATAGTTCGGGTGTACGAAGACCTCCGCCCCGTAGAGTGTATCCCCCTGGGGATTGTGGTTGTGAAAATACCCCGCATCGGTGATCCCGGCATAAGTGTGTTGCCGATAGGGATCCGGCCCCATCTCCACGATCAGCGAGGCAACGGCACCAACGATCTTCCCGTCGATCTCGGCGAGGATTTGCCCATCCGGAAATACCGTCTGGTGATTCCGCAGTTGCTCCTCCGCCCACATGAATCCGGAAGCGGCGAAACCTGGATACACTTGTGTGCAGACATTGATTATCTCAGGGATATCGCGAAGCTCGGCATTGCGAACAACAAGAAGACCTTCAGAAAGTTCATGACGTTGAAGAATCATCCTCGGAGTAAGAGACAGGGTTGTTTCAGAATGTCGACTCTTCCTTGTGAGGATTCCTACAATTTTTCGACGCCACTGGAGGGCACCGAACGGCCACCTGAGAGCCTGCCAGAAGATCAATTACTTTCTAAGGAACTGCTTAGCAATAGGTAATAATAATCGAAACCCGATAGAGATTTCGACTTAGGCCTGAACCGAGCACCATCCGGGGGCAACCGCACCAGATTTCCAACTCTCTGGCTGCCCTCAACCCATCTCGCTGATGAAAAAACAAAATTTTTTCCTGCGTTTTTCATGCTTATGCGGGGCAAACCGACCCTCTTCCGTCAGATGATACATTCTGTCAATGTAGTAGGTTACCCGGTTTATAATGAACGGACGCCATGGTAGAAGGTAATTTTTTTCGACGATTTAAACCTTTAACCTGTCGTAGCTTCATTCTTTTCAGGAGAACTCTTCTTCAGCCAGCTAGCAAAAGGGGACAGTTCTATTGTGACTATTGCGATGCTCCCATTTCAGATCTCTTTAAACGTACGAACGAAAGGACCGGGTTCTAATCCACATCCATCAGGATTTCGCGTGGGCTGGAACCGTTCTCGGGGCCGACGTAGCCTTCATCTTCGAGGATCTCCATGATTCGTGCCGCGCGGTTGTAGCCGATGCGGAGGCGGCGTTGGAGCATTGAGGTGGAGGCGCGCTTGCTCGACCGGATGACCTCCAATGCCTGGGGAATGAGATCGTCTTCGAAGTCTCCTCCGACCTCGCCCCCGCCCTCCTCGTCACCGGACTCGATCTGGGCCTGCACTTGTTCGAGGAAGTTCGGGGGACCGTTTACCTTGAGGTAGTCGACGACACCGTTGATTTCCTCGTCGGAGACGAAAGCACCCTGAGCTCGGACGAGCGTATGGGCACCGGGGGGAATAAAGAGCATGTCTCCCTTGCCGATCAGGGAGTCCGCCCCACCCTCGTCGAGAATCGTCCTGCTATCGATTTTCGATGCCACCTTAAAAGCGATACGGCTAGGCAGGTTTGCCTTGATCACCCCTGTGATGACGTTCACTGAAGGGCGTTGTGTGGCGAGGATCAGATGAATTCCCGCCGCGCGGGCGAGTTGGGCCAATCGGGCGATTCCAGTTTCGATATCGGCTGGCGCGACCATCATAAGATCCGCCAGCTCATCGACGATGCAAACGATGTAGGGAATCTTCTCGGTGGGCATTTCAAAGCCGTCTTCTTCCTCCTCGGCTCTCGCCTCGGCCAGGGCGGTCCGCTCCTCGGCGGACATCTCTGCCTCCATTGCCTCGGCTCGCTTCCGATCCTCCCTGTTCTTGGCAATCTTGCTGTTGAATCCGGCGATATTGCGAACATTGGCCCGGGCGAAAACCTGGTAGCGTCGCTCCATCTCGGAAATCAGCCACTTCAGGGCACCGGGGACCTTCTTTGGATCGGTAACCACTGGAATCAGCATGTGCGGAAGCGAATTGTAGATTTGCATCTCGACGATCTTGGGATCGATCATGATGAAGCGCAGCTCGTCTGGACTGGAGTGGTAGAGAAGAGAGGCGATCACACTATTGATGCAGACCGTCTTTCCTGACCCCGTCGAACCCGCGATCAGGAGGTGGGGCATCTTGGTCAGATCGGCCACCAACGGCTTTCCGCTGACCTCCTTACCGAGGACCACGGGAATTTCGGCATCGGAATCGGCCCACGATCGTGACTCGATGATCTCCCGAATGCAAACGGCGGAGGGGTGCCGATTGGGCACCTCGACCCCGACGCAACCCTTGCCGGGGACGGGAGCGAGAATGCGGACAGATTGGGCCTTCAGGTTCATCCCAAGATTTTTGGCGAGATTGGCGATCTTCTCCACCCGGACTCCGGGAGCTGGAAAAATCTCGTAGCGAGTGATGACCGGCCCGGTGTGAACCTCGCCGAGCTCGACCTTAACCCCGAACTCGGCCAGAGTGCTCTTCAGTGCCATCGCGGTTTCCTCGTGGTTTTCGACGTGTCTTTCGTGCGGAGGTTTCGGCTCTTGAAGAAGATCAAGTGGGGGAAATTGGTAATTGCCCTTGCGAATGGGGAAAAGGTTGTCGGCCTTTTCGATGGTCTCCCCGGCGACAATTTTCAGGTGGGGATCGCCAGAGGGTTCGGACTCCCGGTCCGATTTGGCTTGCTTAAGCGGCTCGGCCTCCGGGACGGTGGATTCCGCTTTCTGCCGTGGTGCCGGTTCCGGTTCCTCCTTCGGAGTTTTGGCGTCCGGCTCAGAGATGGAACGGCCTCGCGAGTCGCGACGGGAGGGGATGTTGCCGGAGAGTAGCACGCTGTCGACCGCAGGAATTACCTCCTGTTTGCGAGCGGCGGGCTTGGAATTCGTTGCCGGGAGTGGCTGCTGTTCTGCCCGGGCACCTGCTGCTGCCTCCCGTTTCTGGCTCCGAAGAGCTTTTCGCTCCTCGCGCTTTCGGATCCTAGCCTCCTGTCGTTCCCGTCTGGCCCTCTTTTTCTCCTCCTTCAAAGCGAGTCTTTGCTCTCGCTCCTCTTTTTTACGAACTCGCATTTTTTTTCGTTCCGCTGCTGTAAGCTGCCGGTCAGCCCGCCGCTCGGCCCAACGTTGAAAGGCTCGTTCAAAGAGGTTGCGGGAAGGATCGCTGAACAAAGCTCCAAGGCCGAGGAGAAAAAAGAGCAGCAAAAGGGAAAAGCTGCCGAACGGCCCAAGCGCTTCATACAGAAAGGCCTCGTTGAGCCAAAAACCCGCGGCTCCACCCGGACCTTTCGGAAAATAATTTTCCGGAAAAACCGACTCCAGATTTGGCATCCAGGAGAGCTGGAGTCCATTGGCCAATCCTGCTGTGCCCAGTGTGGCCAGGGCGAGAACAACGAGTCGCGGGACCGTCACAAGATGGGAACGCTTGATAAGGTTCAGGACTCCGATCCAGATCACCGAAAAGAGAAGAAAATACGAAGCCAGCCCCAGCCCGGAGAGGAGGAGAAAAGCCGAGTCCCGCCCGAACTGCCCAACCAGATTTGGGTCGGCTGTCGTCTCCGTCGAGGTGGCAAAAGCTTTGATCAAACCTTGTTGACCCGGATCGTAATCGACCAGAGCCACCGAGAAAAGGAGTCCGATCGTGATCAGGATTCCTCCTTTCAACGGACGGATCGGAGAGGTGCGCGGGGCAAAGGTTGCTTGGACCTTGTTATTCTTCTTTTGACGGGAGGGAGACATTCGGTTGGATTCAAACAGATTTTTCTACACCAATGGCAACTATGAATCCAGTTCTGTTTTCTCCGATCTACAAAGAACGAGTTTGGGGGGGGCGCTCCCTCGAACATTTTCTGGGGCGCGAGCTGCCCGGAGGCAAGGTCATCGGCGAAAGCTGGGATCTTGTCGACCGCCCGGAAGATGCTTCGGCGGTGCTAGGCCCGGATGGGGAATCTCGTGAAACGATTCGTGACCTGATCGAGAGGGACCCGGAAGGAGTCATGGGTGCCGGCTGGGATCCAACGGTCCGTTTTCCGATCCTCGTCAAGTGGCTCGACTGCCAGCAGCGACTGAGTCTTCAAGTCCATCCTCCCGCACCAGTCGCCGCTTCCCTGGGAGGCGAGCCGAAGACCGAGAATTGGTTCGTTGCCGACACCAAGCGAGGTGCCGGGCTGATCGTCGGACTCAAACGCGGAGTGACCCGTGAAGAGTTTGAGGCAGCACTGGCTGCGGGAAAGCTCGAAAAATGCGTTCACCGGTTTCCGGTCGAGACCGGCCAGTCGATCCTTGTCGAGAGCGGACGAATCCACGCGATCGATGCGGGAAGCCTGATCCTCGAGATCCAGCAAAATTCGGACACCACCTATCGCGTGTTCGACTGGGGACGAACCGGGCTGGATGGCAAACCGCGGGAGTTGCACATTGAGGAGTCCCTCAAGAGCATTGATTTCGACGATTTTGAGCCTTCGGCATTGCCTCCCTTCCAAGACATTGGAGAAGTGATGCTCGCAGACTGTGCGGAATTTCGCATCCGGCGGATCAATCTGGAGGAGAATGCAAGTCTGCAAACCGGCACCCCGGGTGCCCCCCTCCTTATCCATGTGGTGGAGGGGGAACTCCGGGATGAAGCCAGCGGCGTCAAAATGCTCCGGGGCGACACGGCCCTACTCCCCGCAGCCCGCGAATGCGAGATCCGGGTGATGAAGCGTTGCACGGTTCTTCTCACCGATCATTTTACTCCGGCCGGGTGATCCGCTCTGGCTTTCCCATGAATTTGCCCCTTTCCTCCGCAATGCGTGGCATGGGTGCCCTGTTACTGGTCACCCTCATCTGGGGCTTCTCCTTTGGGATAATCGGCAAGGCACTCAAGGACATTGATCCGCTTTTCGTCGGGACCGTTCGACTGCTCGCCGCGGCAGTTTGTTTCATCCCGTTTTTGAAGCTGAGGGGAATTCCTGGACGCCAAATCTTTGAGCTGGGGGCACTGGGTGCGCTACAGTTCGGACTCATGTATATCTGCTACCTGTCTGCCTTTCAATACCTTGAGGCGTGGCAAGTCGCTCTGTTCAGTGTCCTTACTCCCCTTTGGGTAGCGACAATCGACGCCGCCATACGGCATCGCTTTGCCTGGAGGTTCTTCGCCGCTGCGGGCCTTTCGGTTTTGGGGGCGGCGATAATACGAATCGCAGAAGGTGATCAAGGGCAGTTTTTTACTGGATTTCTCCTCATGCAACTCTCGAACCTTGCCTTCGCTGGTGGGCAAATTTGGTTCCGGGAGTGGAAATTCCGAAACCCAGGCATTACGGAAAAGGAAGTCTTCGGCCTTCTCTACCTGGGAGCACTCGTCTTGATCATCGCTACTGGCCTGATCCTCGGATCTTATGCGCCCTTGCCCCAAGTGAGTCCTGGCCAGTGGACCGTTCTGCTCTATCTCGGAATCGTCGCGTCCGGGGTCGGTTTCTTCCTCTGGAATTATGGAGCCAGCCGGGTATCTGCCGGTTTTCTGGCCGCTTCGAATAACCTCGTCGTCCCCCTGGGGGTGCTGGTCGCCATCCTCCTGAACAAGAGCGAACCCAACTGGGGCACCCTGTCCGCAGGATCGGCTCTCATCGTCGGAGGACTGATCGTGGGGTGCAAGAGGGAAACGCAGGTCGAAAGGACCCAGGAATCTCGTAAACCGTAGAAAACAGTGGTCTATTCACCCGAATCCATCCAATCTGATCGATTTCATGCCGGAAACCAACTCCACGAATAACAGTATCGCTCTCCTGATCGACGCGGACAACGCCCCCGCCTCGAAAATCGATTTCATCATCGCCGAATTGGCCTCCTACGGCACGGTCAACATCCGCTACGCCTATGGGAACTGGAAAAAACGGGGCCTGGCCGGGTGGGAGCGGATACTGAATGAGTATGCCATCCAACCTATCCAGCGCTTCGACCTCGTGAAAGGCAAAAACGCCACCGACATGAGTCTTGTAATCGATGCCCTCGATATTCTCTACACCCGCAATGCCGATGTCTTTGCACTGGTCACTTCCGACTGCGATTTCACCCCTTTGGCTCGCCGCCTTAGAGAGGAGGGTAAGCTCGTGGTTGGGTTCGGCGGTCAGCATACACCCGAGCCTTTTACCAAAAGCTGTTCCAAATTTCTCTTCCTCGATGAGGACGAAAATTCGCGCAAATCCCGCAAGGAGAAAGCGAACAACCCCTCCATTCTCAAACAAGACACGCGCCTGATGAACCTCCTCCGAAACGCGGTCGAGGCAACTCGCGACGAGGACGGCTGGGCACCCTTGGGCATCGTCGGTTCCCACATCTCCAACCAGGGTTCCTTCGACCAGAGAAACTACGGATTCCCCAAACTCAGCGACCTTTTTAAGGCCATTGATGTTTTCGAGGTCAAGAAAGTCGCTGTGGGCAACGGTTCTCCGCAGCTCTGCGTCCGGGAAAAATAACGGCCCCCCTGCCCCGAATGGCAGGTTAAGCGATTTCGATTTAGGCCTTATCCGAGTGCTATTGGCCCCTGCCCCGATTCTCAACGTTCGCCCGTCACATAGCGGGAATTTCGATACTCCTCCTTCGCCTTCGGCAAACTCTCCCGCAGGGCCTCAGAACGGTTTCCGTGCGAGGGATGGGTAGACAACCACTCCGGCACTCCGCTGGGTGAAGCTTTCGCCATCTTTTTCCAAACACCGGGAGCCACTTCCGGATTGTAGCCCGCCCGAGCCATGTAAAGCTGTCCGATATAGTCGGCCTCTCTTTCGTGGAGCCGACTGTAAGGCAAGGAAACGCCAATAGTCGATCCAAGCCCGTAGGCCGCGAGGATTAATTGGCGCTCCGAATCGTCCAAATCTTGAATGGAATATCCCACGCCGATTCCAATCCCCGCCAAAACCATCGCTTGGGAAAGCCGCTGATTCGAATGGCGGGCGGTTACATGAGCCACCTCATGGCCGATGATGAATGCAAGCTCGTCCTCGTTCTCAATAACATCGAACATCCCATCGTAAACTGCGATCTTTCCGCCGGGAAGCGCAAAGGCGTTCACCTGTTCGTCGTCGATATAAATGAACTCCCATTCGGCGTTTGGAACATCGCTCCCGACTGCTTTCGCAATACGGTCCCCCACCCTTTGGATCATTTCATAGTTTCGCCCACTCGTGATCAGGGGAGATTTGGCCTTGATCTCCTCAAAGGACGAAACCCCCATGCTGCGCACTTGACTCTCGGGCAGCAAGGTGAACGAAGATCGTCCTGTTTCCGGAACCGTATAACAGCCCGCAAGGAACAGAACAGTCCCCCAAAACAGTAAGCCAATCCGTAACATCTTCGCTCGCATAGAGAATACTTTGAAAAATTTATCGCTACTACCCAATCAAAAGTTACCCTGAATTCTTATGAACATCGCTCTCTTTGGTCCACCCGGTGCGGGAAAAGGAACACAGTCCGAAGCCCTCATCAAGCACTACAAACTCTTTTACATCTCAACCGGAGATCTTCTCCGACGCGAATTGCGCGAGAAAACCGATCTTGGACGGCAGGCGGAGAGCATTATCTCCTCGGGAGGCCTGGTCCCCGACGAGATCATTGTCCAGATCATCGAGAAAAACATCTCTGGCAACCGGCAGTCCAACGGCTTTCTTTTCGATGGCTTCCCACGCACCACGATACAGGCCTATATCCTCGAGGGCCTGATGCTAAAGGTCGGAGCATCTCTTACCTGCCTCATTAATTTGGAGGTGCCGGAAAAGGTCTCGATTGATCGCCTTCTCAAAAGGGGCAAGACCTCGGGCCGAAGTGATGACAATGAAACGGTCATTCGCAACCGGTTGAAGGAGTACCAGGAAAAAACCCGGCCCGTTCTCGACTTTTTTCGAGGCCGCGGCATCGTTTTCGATATCGACGCGACACGGTCGATCGAAGAAGTCCGTCAACAAGTAGACCAGGTCGTTCAATCAGAACTGCAGAAACGACTCTTCAATGTGGTCCTCTTCGGATATCCCGGCTCCGGGCGTGGCTCGCAGGGAAAGAGGCTCGCCGAGCAATACGGACTCGAGTACGTGGCCACCGGGCCGATGCTCGGTGAGGAAATCCGCATGGACACCCCCACCGGGCGGCGAATCCGCCAGCTCTATGAAAATGGCGATCTGGTCCCGGACGATATTGTCGTTCCTTTGATCGAAAAGAAACTCGCCAAGTCCGAGAACGTACGGGGTTTCATTTTTAAAGGGTTTCCCCGAACCCTCGTTCAATCCTATATTCTCGACGGACTCCTCAAAAAGCAGGGTTCGCACCTGCACCGGATCATCGAAATCGAAGTGCCCCTTCTGGAATTAGTTGAGCGCCTTGACCGGAGGAGCACCACCGAAGGCTGCATGCCTTATGATACCAGTGCCACCAAAATCGTACGCCGCCTTCAGGAACACGAAGAAAAAACGATCCCAGTCATCAAAAAATACAAGGAAGTACACGAAGTTACCCGAATCAATGGCCAGGGAACCTTCGACGAAGTCTTCCAGCGCCTCTCCAACGAAATCGAACTAGGACTGCGACGCGTCAATGCATGAATTCTCGAAGCATCCCTGCCGAGAAAGACATCAAGGCCCAGCCCCGTGGTATCCTATTCGACCCCCGGGAGCGAGGACTTCGCCCCTGACCCCGTGCAGTCGAAGATTCCTAGAACTTTAGAACTGACCTATTATATAGTTGACGGCTAGGCGTATCTTGGGGTGAACTTTTTGAATGGCTAAAAAACGAAAAAAGTTACCGGAAAACCTGAGTTACCACCACCTGATGAGTCGGACGGTGAATGGGGAGGTTTTGTTTGGGGATGTGGAGAAGGAGGTTTTCCGGAAGATGATCTGGAAGGTGGCCGAGTTTTCCGGGGTGCGGGTGATTACCTATGCGGTGATGAATAACCATTTTCACCTTTTGGTGGAGGTGCCGGAGAAGGCGAAGGAGGTCTCGGATGAGGAGCTGGTGCGGCGGTATCGGCTGCTGTATCCACAGCCCACTCCCTGGCAACCGATGAAGTGGGAGGTGCTGGAGCAGCATTTGAAGGCGAACCTCGGGGAGGGGCGGCAGTTGCGGGAGGAGCTGCTGTCGCGAATGCACGATGTCTCGGAGTTTATGAAGACGTTGAAACTGCGCTATTCGCTGTGGTTCAACCGGACGCACGAGCGTTTCGGGCCGCTGTGGTCGGCGCGGTTCAAGAGTTTGCTGGTGGAGGGGGAGTCGTGGGCACTGCGGATGGTGGCGGCCTATATCGACCTGAATGCGGTGCGTGCGGGCCTGGTGACGGATCCGAAGGACTATCGCTTTTGCGGATACGGGGAGGCGGTGGGCGGCGGGCAGCTGG
>CAZWFJ010000057.1:0-21431 GCA_964633135.1 uncultured Puniceicoccaceae bacterium
CATTGATAGGCCGAAAATAGTCGATTTAGAGAAAAAACAGCTTAAGTCGGGTTAGGCCAATGAGCGGGCGGCGATTCATGCGCGAACGCTTTCCAGGCGGGGTTGATCGGTGTCGGTGCCCAGGCACCAGTTGAGGAGTTGGCGTTGGAGGTCGGAGACGATCATGGAGCAGGCGGGGTCGCCGATGCGGTTGCGCATCTCGTGGGGGTCTTCGGCGACGTTATAGAGTTCGTCCTCTCCGGTTTCGCGGACGATGAGCTTCCACTCGGCGGTGCGCACCATTTTGGCGCGAGCCATGGCTTCGGGGCACTCGGCGTAGGTGAGCTGCTTTCCGCCTGTGGCCTTGATCTGGCGACCGTCCTGCTCCTGCCATGGCGTGCCGCTGAAGCGGCTGCGGGCGGTGGCCTCGTGGCCGCCATCGGCGAAAACGGCGGCTTTGCCCTGCGCACCGGCGAGCATGGGCAGGAGGGACTGGCCATGCCAGACCCAATCCTCCTGCGGTTGCAGCCCGGCATAGTCCAGCAGGGTCGCGGGCAGGTCGATATGCTCGCTCAGGCCGTTGAGTCGCTTGCCTTCGGGCGCTCCGGGGCCGGCCATGACGAAGGGGACGTGCAGCAGGCAGTCCCGCAGGTCGGTGTCCCACTTTTCGTTGATGCCATATTGGGCGGCGTAGTCGCCGTGGTCGGAGGTGAAAATGACGAGGGTATCCTCCCGCAGCCCCTGCTCGTCGAGAGCGCGGAGGACCTTGCCGACGTTGTCGTCCACGTAAGAGACCATGGCGTAGTAGACCGCCTGCAGCTCCTGCAGGGCGGCTTCGGGCACATCCTCGCCGAGGCGCCATTTGCGCTGGGCGCGCAAGGGCAAGGGGGCACCGTCGGGAAGGTCGTAGGGGAAGGGCTGGATCGACTCCGGATCGTAGAGCGAATACCAAGGCTCGGGCGCTGCGTAGGGCGGGTGCGGCTTACCGAAATTGACCTGCAGGAAGAAGGGCTTGTCCGGGTCGCGCAGTTCGCTGAGGAAGCAGCGTGCTTGGTCCGCATTGTTTTCGTCGAAAAAGCCTTCTCTGCGCCCCGTCCACAAGCCTTGGTAGTCCACCGTTTCGAGGAACTTGAAATGCGGCCCCGTCCGGGGGGTGCCTTCCGGATAATCTCGCGCCTGCATGGCTAGGCTGTCGAGCTTGCCCTTGGTGAAGGAGGTGTAATCGACCGCGCCCGCACCCTTTTGGTTCTGCTGCTCGCCAGTGCCGTAAAACCAGTCGCTTTCCCAAACGTGGTTCAGACCCAGCACCGCCGTCTCGTAGCCATTGTCACGGAGGGCACCGGCCAGGTTTGGCGAACCCTTCTTGAGGTGGTTCTCGGGCATAACCGAGCGGAACCCATCGGTGTGGCAGTAGCGCCCGGTATGCATGGCGCAGCGAGCCGGCACGCACTTTGGGAAGGGGGTGAAATGCCGCTCGAATACGGTGCCGCGCCCCGCCAGGGCATCGATGTGCGGCGTCTTGACATCGGGGTTGCCCATGACCCCGAGGCAGTCGCCGCGCAGCTCGTCACTGGTGATCAGGAGGATGTTTTTCTTTGGCATAGATAGTAAGGATGAACGACGGTCTTGTTCTACTGGATTTTTTCGATGGCCCCTGCGTCGCGGCGTCCGACCGGTTCGTTGCCAAGCATGTCGTAGCGCCAGGGACCGTTGGTGAACCAGGTGTAGACTTCGTCGATGTCGGTGCGGGCATCTTCCAGGGTGCCCTTGGATACGCGGACGGAGTCGATAACGCCCTCGAAGTATTGGTCGTCATGCGTTTTGCCAACGAGGAAGTCCGCGCCGTTGTCGAGCGAGGCGTCAGCGGGCAAAGCTTCGCTTGAAGTGCCAGCGAGTTCGCCGTTGACGTAGATCGACATGCGCCCGGTTTCGCGGTCGGCCTCGGCTATCAGGTGGATCATCTCGCCGGTGTTAATGGGCTGGCCGGAGGTGACCGATCTCGTCTCGCCGTCCGATGCGAGTTGGAACTCGGCCTGGCCTTGTCCGTTGAGGATCAGGCGGTAGCCGCTCTTGCCGTCGAACTTCCCGGCGAGGCCCGCGTTGGTTAGGCCTTTCCCGGGAGTGAAGATGGCTTCGATGAGCAGGTTTTCGTCATTCACGATGAGGGTCTCGCGCAGCTCGCCGGGATAGCGGAGCACAGCATCGTCGGCGAAGGTTGCTTTTCTCGGCTTCTCGAGACTGCCCTTAATCGGCTCAGGGATGATCCATTGCTCTTCGGGAAAGTCGTCGATGAGCACTTTCTCCCCCTTGTTGTTCTTAGTATAAATGGGAATGATGATGTCCTCCCGCATGGACGCGTCAGACACCAACGCGTAGCGCTGGCCATCAAAGGCGGCTGCGCATTTGGCCCAGTCTTCAAAGGAGCTGTCCACATAATCCTCAAGGGTTATCTCGTTAAAGACCAAGTCCAGTGGCGGGATGAATTCGTAGAAGTTACGCTCGAAGTGAGCCATGGTGTTATACCAGGCGTAGTCGATCTGACGGGAGGGCTGCCGGTGGTTTTCGCTAAAATGCCATTCGCCGACGGTGGCGTAGAGATTGAAGGGAACATAGTAAGTCGCCCCCTTGTCAATGGCCATTGAATCGTCTGTAAGACGGAAATCGACCTCGCCAGCTTCGGCGATGGGTTCGCTCTCGTCTTTGCCACCGATGGGCTTGTCTTCGGCTCTCCAGCCAAGCTGCCCGTAACGGATCGGGTATTCCTGCATGGCCTGGGTCAACCCTTCCACTGTTTCCGCCTCGACCCCTTGGTAAACCTCGGTGTCGCGCAGCAGGCGCCCTGCCTGGGCGGTGCCATGCATCACGTTGTGCGCATAAGCCAGGGTAGGCACCCCGCGTTGGCCGCTGGTGCCGTCGTCCCCACCGCCAACCAGCGATGGATCGCCCGCGCGGTCGTGTGCAATGAACTTGGGCTTACCCTTCCATTGCACGTATTCGTCGCTGCCGACGGATGCCATGAGGTTGGAGACCACATCATTACGGTGCCCGGAACTGCCGCCCACTCCCTCGCCGGTCCGGTAAAGCGTGTTGTTGGCGAATTGGTTGAGGAATCCGAAGACCATAAAGTAGCCGGGTGTGGTGGTGGCAAAAGGATCGATGGATTTCTGATTGTGGCGTGCCCAGATAACGTTGTTAAAGGAGTAGACCTTGTAGGCGCCATCCAGATAGAGCGGATAAGAGAGGTTTCTGGCATGTTCCGGACCACCCCTGCCAAACCGTGTCAGACCCGCTGGCATCACGCCCGGTGAGTTGCCGATGTTATTGTTGAAGCAAAAGATAGGGCCGCCCTGCCACAAACTCATTCCGCCGTAGTCGTTTACCGCGAGAGCGGTATCGGAGGTTTTGTTATGATGAACGAAATGGCGGTTGAGCGGAATATCGATCTGGCTGCCACTTCCCTGCCCCAGAGTCCCACTGAAGACCATGATGCCGCTGCCCCAGCTGTCTTCGATAATGTTGCCGGCTACATGAGACGTCGTCATATAAATCAGCTCAATGGCGGGCAGGGGCGTCTGCACGTTGTCTTTATGACGGATGCCGGTGTTCAGGGTCTTATTTCGCAAGACTTCGATATGACCGAGCACTTTTTTCTTGTAGGGTTCGGATTCCATTCGAATCGCGGTCGTCCAGATATCCTGGAAATAGCAGTCGGTCACCCGTAGGTCGGTCGCATATTCGGGGTCGGTATTCACTCGCCAGTTGTCAAACCCTTGGGTGATGGAAAGATTCAAAATATCTTCGAAGGCACAGTTTCTCACCCATATATCCTCCACATCGCCTTCAATGCCAACGCCCACCTCCTGGAAGAAGCGAATCGACAATCCATTGACCAAGATGTGGCTCTGGTCCTCAATGTATAGCCCACTGGTGAAGTGTGTGAGTTCAAATTCCTCTTGATTCGGGTCGACACCATTTTCAGGCCGATAAAAGAGAATACCGGTAGAGCTGTCGTGATAGAACTCGCCCGCCGAATCGAGGAACTGGGGAAGATTCTCGATCATATAGCGCAAACCTTCGGCAAAGCCTGCGATGCCATTGGCACCCATGATCGCGCCGGCTTCGGGGTCATACATTCGGTTGGTGCGTCCACGGTGAGTGAAGGTCTCTGCAATCTTCTTTGGTGTAGCTCCACCCATAAAAGAGCCGTATTGCTGCCAGATGTAGCCGCCGAGGAAATAATCCTCGGGGTGGCCCTTGAGCCATTCATCCACTGAGGCCCGGATGAATTTTCCATCGTCCCCGGTGGCGGAGCCGGCGTCCAGGGCGTGCCAATAGTCGATGGCGAAATTCGGGTCGCCTGCTTCCCAATCCGGAGTGCGCGCCAAGTGCAGCACCTCGCTGGTGCCCTCATCCGTGATTTTATGCAGCCCCAGCCACGGCTCGCTCGCCGGCCCCTGGTCTTTCCAGAGCGCATTGACGTCTCGGATTTTGATCATGCCGTTGGCTTCCTCCCACCTGCCTCCGGTGTCATCAACAACCAGATCGAGCGGCTTGAGGTCGAGTGCCCAGACTTTGTCCGGTTCCGGCAGGCGCTCGGGATAGTCCACTTCCGTGGCCGGCACCCACTGTGAGGGCAACCGCACCGAGCCGAGGAGCATGGGCATGCCTTCGCCCCAGGTGCCGGGCTCGGGAGCGGTCAGGATAATGGGGGCACCCGGTTCGCCGGATTCATCGGCTACCAGCTCGCCCCGGTAGCCGACCCCGCCTTTGAAGACGTAAGTAGTGACACCCTCATGAGCCGCTGCGTTTCCTGTGGCGAAGCGATCCCAGGGGTGGTGCTTCCAGGGAGCGTCTTTCGAATCGCCCGCGTTGGCATCATCGCCGTTTTCATAATCGATGTAGCGAACGATCTCGCCAGCTTCGTAGTGGAAGGCTTTCGGACTCCACTTTATGTCCCCATTGGGAAGCAATTCGGCTTGTGGCGTCTGCCAAGGGTAAGGCTCTGTGGCATTGAGGGTGCCAAGCGAAAGCGTGCTGGACGCCAGAATGCCGAAAATAGTTTTTGAGAGGTATCGCATCATGGTTGTTCTAATCGGCTATTCGTATGAGAAACGGGCAGCGGCAGCAGGAGGGCATGAGCCGTCACCAATAAAACAATGAATCTGATTCACCCCAAAAAACTGACAACCGAAAAGTCTTGCAACCCGTTACAATGAGTGTATCGTTCTCACTATGGATCTCTCTAATGGCAGCAATCAGTCAGTCAGCATCAGCGATGTTGCGCGGGAGGCCGACGTGTCAAAGGCCACGGTGTCACGGGTGCTGAACCATCGTCCGCATGTGACGGCCGACAAGCGCGAGCGTGTGAAGGCTGCGGCGCAGCGCCTGGGCTTCCATATCAACCCGGTCATCGCCTCCATTGCGCAGAAGCGTTTTCGCGGAACGGACCAGGCCGGGGGCGTTTACACTGCCTTTCTCACCCGTTCCCGGAGAGAGGATTTAACCGGGCTTGCCCGGAAATTCACGCAGACGGTAAGTGCCTCAGGCCTCATGGTGGAGCACTTCGACACGCTGCAACACCCGGATGCGAAGCAGCTGAGCAAGCATCTGCAGAAGAAAGGTGTGGTGCTCGTGGTGCTACACCGCATCCTTAAAAATGACGGCTTCTTTGATGCTTTCAACTGGTCACCCTTCGTCGCGCTCAGTCTTGACCGCGCCTTTCTCCAACCACGCTTGCCGCTGATTCGGGAGGCGCAGACGGGTCTGGTGCTGGAGGCCGTGCAGCACCTCCGCAAGCTAGGCTACCGAAAAATCGCCGCTGTCCTGCCCTGGCGGATACCCTTCCGGCAAGACAATTTTCGTTACCTCGCCGGCTGGCAGGGAGCACAGGCACTGATTGAGCCGGAGTCACGCTGTCCGGCTCTCTGCCTGGATTTCGAGCAACCCACGCAAGAGCGCTGGAGCCTGCTCGACGCATACCTGAAAACGCACCAGCCCGATGCCCTGCTGGCCTACTCCAGTGCCCTGGTGACAGCCTCGGAACCCAAAGTATGCCCAAGCCAGTTGAAGAAACTGCCGACCGTCTACCTGCGCGCCACGACGGGAGATAGCGGCTTCCACGACATCGAGAAGCTCTGCTTTGAACAGGCCGCCACGACCGCTCTGCGGCTGATCCGCTCGTCGAGCTACGGGTTATTGCCCAACCCGGCCGAAGTGCTCGTAACGCCCCGCTGGGAATCGAGTAAGAACTTGCCCCGGCGCGGTGCTCTCTGCCCCCTGCTGGAGAAGCCGATCTTTGGGTAAGCCTCTGCCGATTGTGTTGGTGTCCTTGATTGGCTGTTCCTGGCTAAAAGGATGCCGAATACTTTTGACAGATGCCGCTACTACCTCGCTGAAACCCGCTCAGGAAATTGACCCTCTTTTTCCACTGACACAGCTTTTTCAGGCGCAACGGTGCCAGCCCCGCATCGAACTGAAATGGGAGTGGAACTGGATTGCCGTTTTCGGGATGCTCGGGTAACTGCAAATTCAATGAAGTAATTTTGGTAAACAATAAATAATGATGGATTGAAGCTCCCGTTGGAATGCAGAAAATAAAAAAGATGCGCTTACCCAACCTACTACTCATCAGCACGGATTCGCTCCGATTCGACTTTCTCGGCTGCGCGGGCGGCCCCGCGCGGACGCCCAATATCGATGCATTGGCCGCAGAGGGACTGCGCTTCGAGACCTGCATTACCAACTCTCCCGTCTGCGCCCCGACACGCTGTGCGTTGGCGACGGGAATCGAGCCGCACCGCCTCGGTGGGCAGGACAATGATGTTCAGCTCCAGCCCAACACGCGCACCTACTACGGGCAACTTCGTGACCACGGTTATCACGTCGCCTGCGCTGGGAAGCTGGATCTCGGCAAACCCAGTGGTCTTCCCGGGCCGGACGGTGCCGCTCCCCGCGCCTATGCCTGGGGGTTTACCCAGCCGCACGAAACGGAAGGCGACTCCAGTCTGGGCAGGCTTCCTCACCCTACCGGGCCCTACAGCCACTATCTTGCCGAAAGAGGCAACTTTGAGACCTTGCACCAAGACATTAAACGCCGAAACGCCTCCGGAGTCGTGTTGGACATTGCCGATTTTCCCTTGGAAACCGAAGACTTCGTCGACAGCTACATTGGTCGGCAGGCCTTGGAATGGCTGCGAAACCCGCCCCAGCATAATCCATGGCATCTATTCGTCAGTTTTATAGGTCCTCACTTTCCCTATAGCCCACCCACCGAGTATGCGGATCGCTGGCGCGATGCAGAAATGCCCGAACGGGTCGTCTCAATGGAGGGCAAACCCCACCGGGTGCTGGAAAAATTCGATGACCACGACCCGGACTACGTTGTGAATTCCCGCCGCCAATATTGCGGACGCCTGGAGTTGATCGACGACCAGATCGGCAAGCTTGTGGCCCAGCTCAAAGCTAACGGCGACTGGGAGAACACCTGGATCTTCTTCACTTCCGACCATGGCGATAATCTCGGAGACCACGGTTTGATGACGGCGGGTAATCCTTACGAACCCTCCGTCAACGTTCCCTTGATTGCCAGCGGCCCCGGTTGCCGGGACGGTGGAGTCAGTAAGGCGCTGGTAGAGTGGTTTGACCTCGGCCCCACCTGCTGCGAGCTGGCCGGAGTGCCGGTCATCCCCGAGGTTCAGGCTCGAAGCTTTGCGCCGGTGTTGCGTGGTGAGAGCGATGCTCACCGGGAAGACTGCCTCAGTCATTTTCGAGGCTTTCAAGTGTTGCGCACCGCCACCCACAAATTCATTCACAATGAGGACCAGACGCCGGAGCTTTACGACTTGGTCAACGACCCCGGGGAAACCCGCAACCTGCTCCATGGCGACGAGATTTCCGAAGAGACCGAAGCCCTCGCACAACAATTGAGGAAGCGTCTCGGCGACCGCTGGGTGGGCGAACATTCCTGGCCCGCTACGGTTAGCAGCCAGGTTCAAATTTTTTCCTGACGCAGTGATCAAAGGCTGTCAGTAGTTCTCTCTATGCCTTCAAGCTCTCCAAAACCCTTCGAAACCGATCCAAACGGCCTTACCGCCATAAATTTCACGGGCGGTTTTCCGTTTTCCAAAGGGGAAGCCTCTAAAGACTACGGCCTGCCCAATGACCCTTATTTTATCCTCGGTAACTATCGCTTCACCGCGTTCCCGCACATCAGCGGAAAGGTCGAGTTGTTCACGGAGGAGCGGGTTTGCGCCAAAGTAAACTTTGATCCGGCAAGCGGCTACGGCGGCAGCTTTTCGCGGCTGCGGATTGGAGGACAGGAGTCCATTGATCTGACGGAGACGCCGGACGATGCGCTGGCGGGAGCGGTGGAGCGGCGCTTTGGTTGCGGCTATGCGGAGTATCGCTACGACCTCGGCGGCGGGCTGCGACTGCGGAAGGTATATGCGGTGCGGCCAAGCATGGAGATCAACGAGGGTCTGCCCGCCCTGTTTTATCGTGTGACGCTCAGCAACGAGAGCAGCGAACCGATCAAGCTCACCTACGAAGAAGGCTTGGTAGCTCGCTACACGCCGATGAACTTCGAGGCCGAGCCGCACTTTCCTTGTCGGATCGAGCAGCCGAATCCGGCGCTCGCAGTGGCGCGGTTCCACGCCGAAAGCGACGACCCGCTACTGGTGCCCAATCCGGAAACCGCATCAAAATACGAAGCCCGCCCGCCCGCTGTTTTCATGCAGGCTTTGGCCGACGACGCCACCTGTGCCGTGCAGGTTAGGCAAACCGAAGGAACAGCAGCAGAGCTGGTTGCACGCTTCGAAGTCAATCTGGCACCGGGCGAAAAGGTGACATTCGCCTTGGCGGTCGGCTACGCCCACGCCGAGGCGAGCGAGGTTGCCGAGGAGGTACAGGCGCTTGCACCCGTCGTGCTGGGGCAGTCGATTCCCTTTCACGACGAGTGGCGGGAGCGACTTCCCGATTATGCGGAGGAACAGGATCCCGCGCAGCGCCGCGAACTGATCTGGAACGCCTATGTCCTGGAAAGCATGGCGACCTACAACGCCTATTTCGAGGGAACGCACATTCCCCAAGGCATGCTCTACGATTATCATTATGGTGTGGCGGGAGGCGCTCGGGACTACTGCCAGCACGCTTTGGCCGCCTGTTATTTCAACCCCGAACTCGCCCGCTCCTGCCTGCTTTACCTTTGTGCGCGCATGAAGCATGACGGCGAGATTGTCTTCGTTACCTATGGCTACGGCAATCCGCATATTGGCGTTCACCAACCGAGTGACAAGCAACTCTTTTTCTTCATGCTGTTCGCCGAATATCTTCGTATCACCAGCGATTTCGATGTCCTGCGAATAGAGACCCCGTTTTTTCCGAAAGAAGCGGCCGATGGATCAACTGTTTCCGACAAGATCATCCGAGCCTTTCGTTACTTGCGCGACGTCGTCGGGCGCGGCGACAACGGACTTATCCGCGCAATGAACTCCGACTGGAACGACGATTTTTTTAACGAGTACCCGATCAATCGCTATAGCGGTGCGGAGTCCGTGCTCAATACCGCCGTGGCCTGCGCCTGGTTGCCCCGGTTGATCGAGCAGCTTGAAGCCGCAGTGCTCAACCCCGCAGTGGCGGACGACGAAGGAGCGCGGTTCAGCGCGCTCATCCAAAGCCTTGGATCCTACCTCAAACAAGTCCGCGAAGCCTTCGACAGCCACGCCTGGTCCGGCACGGGACACCTCAAGCGCATGCTTCTGGCTCCCGGCGAAGAGGTCGGCGTAGACAACTTTTTCTTGGCCCCTCACGCCTATGCTTTGCAGATTCCCGATCTGGAAGAGGCCGACAAACGCGAAATCCTCAAGCAGGTTAAAGCCCGCCTGGATGTGGGCGAGACTCTCGGTCCCCGGCTCTGCGAGCACCCTTATACCCGTACCGACCCGGCGGGTGTTCGCATCAACGGCGGCTTCTGGTTTGCTCTCGCTGGAGCCTTCATCATGGGACTCGCATCTTTCGATGAAGACGAGGCGCAGCGCTACCTCAAGCGGATGACTTTCTCCCATTTCGCCAGAAACCACCCGGAATGCTGGGCTGGCCATTGGTCTGCCCTCGATGCGAGCAACTCCTCTCTCGCGCGGTCGCCCGGCGGGCCAGGGGAGGGAGCCTTCGCACAATACCCCCTGTTCTGTGCCCATCCCCATGCCTGGCCGCTCTACCTTTGGCACCGGGTGCGCGAGGCGCACTCGAAGGCAGTAGCTTACCGAAAATCCCCGCCAAGGCTACGGCAAGGCGACAAAAACTGAAGGATGCGATTTTTGGATGTTTCTTGTTCCGGCTTCCAGCCATTGGGAGCGAACAACGTGCTCAACATTATAGCGAGAAGGGCCGTAGCATGCGGAACGCACTAGTTGGTCAATGATCCGGACGATCTCCTCATAGACTCGGTTACCCTGCTCCATACCTGCGAAGCTGCCACCGCCGCGGAGGATAACCACAGATTCTGGCAACCAGCCCAGGTTCACGCTAGCCTCTTCCAAGTAACTGGCGCTCCAGGACAGCAGGGCATCCGGGCGTTCTTGCTCAATCCATTGGCAAATCCGACCGATCAGCCCCGATTCATTATAAGCAAAGGACAGTGGCGGGATGCGCACTGTCGGTGGCACTTCCGCCTGGCATTGGTAATACGCCCCGAGGCGGCGAATGTCTTCGATGCGTTCCCGATTGCCTTCGGGTAGAATCGCCCCGATGCGCTCGAAGCCGCGCTCCCGTAAGTGATGCCAGCACTGCCAGACGTCTTCAAAGTCCGATGCGCGCACCATCGGCAGCGGCACTAAATCGAATGAGGGATCCAGTGAAACGAGGGCAAAACGCTCCCATGGAAAGCCTTGGAACCAGCCCGGATCATGGATAACATGAACGAAGACAACACCAACAAAGCCGCGAGCAAAGAGCATCCGCCCAAGCTGAGCGGCACTCTCAAGCTTCCCATCCAACGTATTGAAGTGCTCATAGCGATAGCCGAGGGGGTTGCCCAGTTTGTTGAATAACTTAAAAAAGCGATCCGCCGTGGTGGCGGGACTCTGGCGAGTTACGATCGCCACCGGTAAGAACCCCGCCTCGTTGCGGCCTGCCGGTTTTCTCGTTTTCCTTCGGGAGACAAGCGAAGCAAGCGCAGGTTGAGCAACATAACCTAACTCCCGGGCTACCTGCTTGATACGCGCACGGGTGCTGGACTTGATCTCACCCCGCTCATTTAAAGCCCGCGAAACCGTTGAAGTCCCCACTCCCGCTGCCCGGGCAATATCGGCTACAGTGGGCAACGGGCGAGCCGACTGGGCTGTCGACGGGGGATCGGGTGCATTGCGCGGCATATTCCGGAATAGATGCCGAAACACCTCCCTTGTCAATATGTTGGCTGCGTGATGTCTTCAATCCCATGAATCGCCCCCCAAAGAACTTGAAGCTTGATAAGAGCGATGCGCACAACGCCTCGACCAGGGATACTTGGGATCGCGTCTTCCAGCACCACTACGACCACGCAATCTTCGGATCGGGGCTGGCAGCCTGTGCCGCCGCCCTGCATTTGGCAGACACGGGTGCTCGCGTCGTCTTGATCAGTCGCCACGGCGACATTGCCTGGGAGTGGAGCCGTGCTTATGAGTTGCAGACCGGCACCAGCACCGACCCCCTCTGGAAGGCCTGCATGCGGCGCCTGCAACAGGTCGGCGCTCTGCGTGACACGAGTCAGGGCCCGTTGGTGGACGGTGCTGCAGCGGAGTTGGTTTTGCTGGACAGCTTGCGCCAGGCCGGCGTCGATCTGGCCTTCATGCTCTGGCCGGTCGGGGTCGGACAGGACACGGCGGGCCATCTGCAATCCCTCGCCCTGGCCTGCAAAGATGGCTTGCGTCGTATTAGTGCCGCTCGCTGGATCGATGCCAGCGAGATCGGAGGCATCCATTGTTTACTCGGCGGCCAGGCACCCCGTATCGATCGACGCCGCTGGCATCCACGGCTATTGCGGCGGCGTCGATGGCGGCCTGCAAACGAGTGTCGATACGGAAGTTGCCGAGTGGATGGCCGTGCTCTCTATTCAGGTCTACAAAAGCAAGCCCTGGCATCCGGATGTTAAGGCCTGGGTACTGGATCGACGCATGCAGAAGGCCGGGGTCACGCGACTGTACGGATCACTGTTGTGGGATGTCGAAGCCCAGGATCGACGCATCGGTTCCGTCATGATCGCCACCGAAGCTGGCAATATGCGCCTGCGAGCAGGCAACTGGATTGATGCAACCGGCGATGGCGATCTCTGCGTGCGGGCTGGTGCCGATCACTTCGGCGGACGCGAGCACGATGGCCGCACCCACGCCTTTACCCAAAGCGCCCGGCTCATCATGCCCGATTCTGATGGCGTCCCGCGTATGGTCACGAACAATTTCGATAGCGGCTGGGTGCTGCCCGAGGATCCGGCCGACTGGACCCGCGCTCGCTGCATCGGTCTCCAGCCCTACATCGACCAGCACAGCCAATACGCCATGCGCATGATGCGCGACATCCAGCGCCTCGGCGAGGTCTGCGGCTTGGCCGCCGCCCTGTGCCGTGATGGCGACGCCAATTATGCCGTTGATCGGGCGGCGTTGCGCACCGGTCTGGAGGCCAGCGGGGCCTTGGAACGCCATAACGGCAGACGACACTACGCTGTCTTTGGATTCCAGCAGTTTGGCGACGTGGCCAAGCATCTGGGGAGCTTCGACCGCCAAGCCGCAATCACCAAAGCACGAACCAAGCTCGCAGCCGGCAAGGCTCACCCCGGCATGCGCTGGATGCTGCAGGAGATGGATCAGCACCGGGATTTCTGCTACGAGCAGTTGTCCTCCCAGGATCTGGAGGTGGTCTACCTGGCCGCCAGCCTGCTCGCGGTGACCGGGGATTCCGCCGCTGGCGAGCGCCTGCTACAGCTGTGGCGCGAACGGATCCCAGGCGGTGGCGGACACCCGCACTGGTATCGGGCCCTGGTGTTGCTGCGGTGCTGCGGCACCGCCGCACATCTGCAGCATCTTACGCAGTGCCTGCCACCGGAGCCGGTCCTGCACGACGTCGCTGTGGCACTACTGCTCACGGCCGCCCGCATCCGCGAGCGCCACCCCGACGCACAAGCACCCGCGCTGGCCGTCTTAGCTTGGGCGCAGAGGGCGCAGATCGTGGGCAGCCGTCGTCCGCCGCTCTACGGAGCGCCCGATCTATTGAACCGATGGCAGGCCGGCGAGAAGTTCCCGGACCATATCCATACCACTATCCGCCGCGCCAAACACGTTGCCGCCGCCTTCCACGTGATCGACGACAGCAGTTGGCAGATACGCCTTTGTCGCGCCCGCCTGGCCTTGGCCTGCGATAGCGATACAGAAGAGGATCTCCGCATCTTGCACGATGACGAACGCGGCTATGTGCGCCAAGCCGGAGTGCGCTTGCTCAAGCAGGCAATGACCTGAGAGCATGCGAAGGGGTGAAACCGCCAGTGGCGCTTAGTTAAGGCCGATTTCCGACCGAAATTTGATCCTTTTGTATTCAAATTTGGGTACCTGTATTGCCCGAGGTAAGCTGGATTCCATAAGCCAGTGGAGGTGCTTTACGCGATTGATCGCGAAGTACGCAACTTGACTCGCAGCTTTCCAACCGCTTCAATCGTCCCTGAAACAGACTTTACTCATGCGTATCCTCTACATCGACATCGACAGCCAACGCCCCGACCACCTCGGTTGCTACGGTTACCACCGCAACACCAGCCCGGCCATCGACCGGATCGCCAGCGAAGGCGTCGTCTTTGACCGTTGCTACACGCCGGACGCCCCCTGCCTCCCTTCCCGTACCGCTTTCTATTCGGGCCGCTTCGGCATCCAGACTGGCGTCGTCGGCCACGGGGGCACTGCGGCCCAACCCAAGATCGAAGGCCCCACCCGTGCCTTCCGCGATCATTTCGACCTCCAGGGCCTCGCAGGCCGGTTGAAGGAGTGCGGTTATCGCACCGCCATGATCAGTCCCTTCGGCGAACGACACGCCGCTTGGCATTTCTATGCGGGCTTCAACGAGATTCACAATACCGGACAGGGCGGCATGGAATCGGCAGAAGTTGTCCAACCCGTCGTCGACAAATGGTTGGCCGACAACGCCTCTAAGGATGGATGGTATTTGCATATCAACTACTGGGATCCGCACACACCTTATCGAACCCCGGCCGATTACGAGAATCCATTTAAAGATGATCCCCTCCCCGAATGGTTGACCGATGAGGTCATCGAAAAGAACAACAAGCGAGTCGGCCCCCACTGTGCCCATGAGATCGACATGTATTCAGGGAATGGCGACCCTGGATTCCCGAAACACCCCGGCAAAGCCACCACCCGCGAGCAAGTCCGCCAGGTCATCGACGGATACGACATGGGCGTGCGCTATGTGGACGATCAAGTGGCCAAAATCGTGGACGCCCTCAAAGCTGCCGGCATCTACGACGAAACCATGATCGTCATCTCCGCCGACCACGGCGAAAATCTTGGCGAGTGGGGCCTTTACGGTGAACACGGTACCGCGGACGACATCACCTGCCGCGTACCGCTCATCATCAAATACCCCGGGGGTGCCCAAGGCATCCACAATACCAAATTCCACTACAACCTCGACCTCGCCCCAACCCTGATGGATCTGCTTGACGGCGAGAAACAAGACATCTGGGACGGAGAGTCCTACGCCTCAGCCATTACCGAGGGTAACGACATTGGCCGCGACGAGGTCATCATTAGTCAGTGTTGCCACGTCGCCCAACGCTCCGTTCGCTGGGACAAGTGGCTTTACACCCGGACCTATCATTGCGGCTTCCACCTCTTCCCCCAGGAAATGCTCCACGACCTCGAAGCCGATCCGCACGAGCAAAACAACTTGGCCGAATCGAACCCCGAACTCTGCCGCGAAGGACAATGGCGTCTCTCTCGTTGGCACGACGCCCAGATGCAGAAGATGGCGCTAACCAGCAACGACGTTACCGACCCACTTTGGACAGTGATCCGCGAAGGGGGTCCCTTCCACGCAGGCCTCGAACACGGCCAACCGGGCGGCATCGAGGGTTTTGAAACTTACCTGCAATACCTTGAAGAGACCGACCGCAAGGAGGGTGCCGACGCCCTACGCGAAAAGTATGCCGCTCAGATCGAGCACTTCTCCAAATAGGGTGCTTTGCAGATTACCCCATCTCAATCAGGCCTTGTCCTGATCGATTTTCCCTGGGGCAGCCGGGGCATCCTCCCCCTGAATTCTGCGCAAGGTTTCCATCATTGCATCGACCCGTTCGGGTTCCTCGGACCAGAGGTTGTCACGTTCGCTTATGTCTTCAGAAAGATTGTAGAGGAGGCCGCGCGTAGAATTTATATCGGATCGTAGGTGGCACGTCTGTTATAAGAGTCAAGAATGTATTGGTAACGCTCCCAACTGACTTGGGGTGGAATCGAATGGTCGGAATGAAAGATATAACGCCCCGTCTCCTTGCCCGCCGCTATCTTCGAGTCGATCTCCGCTTCAATTTCTTCCGGTGTGCCAAATGCGTAGATCATGACGTCCATGTTGCCGAACAAGCTAATGTCCCGGCCATACATGGGGGCAAGCTCCCGGATGTCCATTTTGGCTTTGGCCTCGAGCGGTTGTAGGGCGTCATAGCCCGCCCGAATATAATCACTCACCACGGCGCGAACATCGCCATCCGTATGGTAGATTGCCTTCAGATCCCGCTGGTGCGCCCATTCCGCAAGCCGCTTGTGCTGGGGCCAGATCAGCTCCCGGTACATCGCCGGGGAGCAAAAGGTGCCGCTATTGTAGGCCATGTCGCCATAGACCCAGACTCCGTCGAGCACCGCGCCGGCTTCGAGGATAAGGTCCAAGTTGCGTATCGTCGCGTCGGTCGTGACCTGCGCAATTTCCTGAATCCACTCCAGCTCCTCGACCAGGTTGATCATTGTGCCTTCGTCGCCGAGTAGCCTGCGTAGAATCTCAAACGGTTCCAAGACGTTTACGAACCGCCAACGGCCTTTTTCAGTCCCCTCAGCGTTTTGGGAAAGTACCTTAGGCTCATCGAAAGCGGGCGGACTCTTTTCGTAGCCGGGCCGGAATTTGGCACGCCAGATCTCGGGCGAATCGCATTCCCAGCCAATGTGTTCGGGTGTTCCGGAGCGGTTCTTCCATCGCTTCAACGTGGCTCCAAAGGTATCGATTACAGTGCGGGTCTGCTCGTCTTCCTCAATGACTTTGGCATCCTGCAGGGGTCCAGGGACCACCCATCGGCCATAATGGAAGTCTGCCTCGATTCGATCGAGGAATTCAGCACGATTGGAAGGGCCACCCTCGGTGCTCCAGCGTTCGAGGGTATCGCTCCAGAGGGTTTCGGTATGGGGCACCCGGTCGTGGTCGCGGCCTTCCATGGCACGATTGACCCGCTCGCGTCCTGTTAATTTTCCACTCATGAGCTGACTTTGGTGGATGGTTCGGATTGCGTCATGGCCTTGCCGCTACTACCGCAGCCCCCTTCGCCGCTGGGACGGACGTTGGCTTGGCCGCCGTTGTCGGTCCCCTTGAAAGCGTAGGGATCTTCCCCAGCTATCAGGATAATCCGGCGGTGATCGGCGCGTCCCACCGGCTCGGGCAAATCCTTGGGTGAATACCAGGGGAGTAGCGACTCGGCACTCATGTAGTGGTTAACGAGGACGCGCCGGTAACCGCTCTTGGCCCAGTTGCGACGGGAGCGATGGAGCAGGTAGCCATTGAAAAAGACGATAGAACCTGCCTTGACTTCGACGGGCACCTCGTCGGCTTCGGTGTAGGGGAAGCCGACGCTCTCCCCGGTGCAGTCGAACTCGCTGTCGCCATGCTCGCGCTGCGGCCATATGACGCCGCTTTTATGAGAGCCGGGTATCACCCAAAGGCAGCCGTTCTCCACCGTGGCATCGTCGAGGGCAATCCAGGCCCCCATCAGCGAGCGGTCGCGGGTGGGGATGAAATACTCATCCTGGTGCCAGGCCTGCCCGGGCTTGCCCGAGGCCTTGATAAAGAGCATCGATTGCATGCATTTGACGTTGGGTCCGATCACGCTGGTTGCGACCTCTCGGACCGGCTCCAGTCTCAGGCGCTGGTGCATCGGCTCTGAAATGTAGTGCGGATTGTGGATGCAGAGGTGGTTGCGCAATACCGTTTCATCCGTGTCTTCGGATGTTGAGGGGACGATGCCGTTAACCCGGCCTGCTTCACCCCGGCAAATGCGAATCGCTTCTTGATTGATGTCCGCAATCTCCTCCGGGGATACAGCGTTCTGCAATACCAAGAAGCCATTGTCGGCATAAAATTGCCGAAGGGATTCGCGGCTTAATCCAGTTGAAGAGTCGAACCAGCCAGCGGGCGGATTTCCTCCCGTCCAGGAGGAGAAGGGGTCGTGATAATCGGAAACATATTGCATAGGCACCTATCATAGCCTATCTAACATCTTTCAAAAATGCCTAAAAACGCCAAATACATATCTGAAACGATTATTGAGAATTGTGACGACTTTGCCCGGATGGCTACTGATCTGCAATTCGGTTCTGTGCGCTACCCGGTGGGCGGTGACTTTGGCCCGCGCATGCAGGTGCATTACCAAATCTTTCTGCTTCTGGAGGGCAGTGTAAAAGTGCGGCAGAATCGGCACATTCTGGAAATGTCACCGGGCGAAGCGGTCGTGCTCAAGCCTGGCACGAAAGAACACTTTCAATTTTCCAGAGAGATGGACAGTGTCCACTCTTGGTGCGCGATGCCAGGCACTCTCGTGCCGCCGGATTGGCGGGATCTCGTGCCCGTGCCCGGACTGATCTTCAAGACACAAACCGTTTTGCGAGACCTTATTGAACAGGGCATCCGCCTGCGACGCCGCCATCAATCGCCGCCCGCGCTAGCCGCCCTGGCTAAGGCAGCTCTGGCCATTGCGTTGGACAGTCAATTCAGCCGCCTCGGTACGGAGAGCGAGAGGCTCCCTCCCCAACTGGATAGGGCAATGGTCTGGGCGGAACGGCACTTTACCCGGCCCGGTGTTCAGGCTGGGGAGTGGGCGCGAGCCTCCGGGGTCTCCGTTTCCCATCTCAACCGCCTTTTCAGCCAGCACCTCGGCCAGACGGCCATGCAATGGTTTTGGACTCTGCGCACCCGCGAGGCCATCTCATACCTGCAAACAACGAGCTTACATGTGGATGAAATCGCCGAGCGCTGCGGCTTTCAGTGCCCTTTCCACCTCTCCCGCAAAGTTCGCGAAGCAACCGGGCAACCGCCTCGGGATCTACGCAGACGGAACCGACTGTAAGGAAAGCGGATTTCTTGAAAATGAGGGGTGAGAGTAAGAGTCGGCCTCTTGAATCAAACTTCCGCTATGATGTGGTTAGTGCGCTTCAGGTTTTCACCGGCGCGAATGAGGGCGTCCACGGGGTTTTCGCACTTCATGATGGCGGAGTGTTCGACGATGGCCCAGCGGCTGCCCCCTACGGTCAACCCGGCTTCGAGGATACCGGCCAGGTCGAGCGTGCCGTCTCCCACCTCGATGAAGTCGCCACGGACCTTGGGGTCGGCGATGTCACGGAGGTGGAGGATGGGCACGCGTCCGGCGTAGCGTCGGATCGTATTTACGTTATCGTGGCCCCCGTAGGCGACCCAGCCGATGTCAAGTTCGGCTTGGAGTTCGCTGGGGCCGAACTGGGCCATCAGCCAGTCGTAGGCACATTGTCCGTCGCGCTCATTGAGAAACTCGTGGTCGTGATTGTGGTAAAGGAGCGTCAAGCCCGCCTGCCGTGCAGCCTGCGCGGCAGCTTTCATGGCTGGGAGGATTTGTTGCATCAACCCGGGCTCTTCGGGCTTGGCCCATCCCCAAATAACATTCGTGGCACCCAAGGCTTTCGCCGTCTCCAGGGTTTGTGCGGTGTTGTCGCCGAAGTCTCCCCAGTTGGCGAACCAACTGGCGCATTCGAAGCCGTGCGAGGCCAGGCTTTCGCGCATCGCCGCTGGCTCTAGGCCAGTCGCCTCGGCCAGGTTTTTGTCGGTGGTTTTACTCTTTAAATCGTGAAGTTCGATGCAGGAGTAACCGGCGGCACGGAGGCGCTCCAGCGTCCCATCCCAATCTTCGGATAACACTTCATGGATCGACGCGGGAATAAAGCCCAGTTTCAGTCTTTTTGTATCCATTAAATAATTTCGCTGAGTTTGACGAGTTGCTTTTCGGCGGCGGAGCGCATGATGGCTTCGGCGACGGCCATCACTTGCAGGCCCCATTCGAAATCATTGAAGAGTTCGGCTTCTTCCTGAATGCCGTTCAGAAAATCTTCCCGCACGTCCAACACGGACTCGAGTTCGACTTCGTTTTTCTCACCGTCGCGGCTGGCAAAGGTGAGCGTTTTCCCCCAGGAGGCAAAGGCACCCACTGTGCCGTCAACCTGCTTCAACCAGCAGGGGTGGGGCGAGAATTGGCTGCCTTGGTGCATACCCACGCCACCGCTCTCAAAGTTGAGCGTAATGGCGAGATGGTCGTTGGCGATGGGGGCGTCCTGACCCTCGGCAATGAAGCGGGCGAAGACGGATTCCGCCGGACCGGCAAGGCGCAGCATCCACTCGATTTCGTGAATGTTGATCTCATAAAGAAGCCCACCGGTCTTGGTATGGTCGGCCCGCCAGCCTTCCGAAACATTTGTGCCAAGATTCATCATTCGGCGGGACATAATCGTCAAGATATCCCCGCAATCTCCAGCCTGTATGCGCTTGTGCATGGTTCGCAGCACGGGCGAACTAGAAACCGCAAAGCCAATGGCGCATTTGACCCTGGCGGCGCGGACGGCGGCGGCGATATCGCTCGCCTCGGCATAGTTCAATCCCATGGGCTTTTCGCAGTAAACATGCTTGCCAGCCTCCGCGCAGGCGACGGCCTGATCCCGGTGGAATTGATTGGGTGAGGAAACCACGACGGCGTCGACCTCGTCGAGCATCTCGGTGAAGTCGGCCACAGCGCGGGCACCCACCTCGCCGGCCAGTTTCTCGGCAGCCCCAGCGAATGGATCGGCCACCGCAACGACCTCCGACCGTGATGATTCCGCATAAAATTTCGCGTGACCGGAGGCATTCTTGCCGGCTCCAATGATGCCTATTTTCGTTTTTTTCATAACCTTGGGTGATTGGTCTGCGGGTGGGAATTTTTTATTTGGGGTTGGCGATAGCCTTCGCCGGCTCGGCTGACCAAGGGACCGGCTCACAGAGCGCCAGAAGGTTCTCCTGAGGTGTGCCCGACGGTATCTCGCAGCCAGCGTTGACCATGCAAGGATTTCCAAGACGGGCGTAGACCCTGCGGACCTCGGAGCGGATCGCCTCGGGTGTTCCTTGGCAGACCAAGCCGGAGGGATTGATGTTAGTGGCGAGCACAATGTCCGGCCCGATCTGACGGCGGGCGGTCTCGGGATCGACCATGTGGTCAAGGTCAAGTATGTCGATCGGCATCGTGCGAATATGGGGGAGCAGGTGGGTGATATTGCCGCAGATGTGCAGTTTGACAAAAGCGCCGCGCTCGCGGATGGCCCGAACGAGGCGGTCGGTGCGGGGCAGGATCAGCGAGGCGTAAACCTCTGCCGAGACCTGGCTGGCCATGGCCTCGCCGATTCCGATGGTATCCGCCCCAGCGTCGATCTGGGCATGGGCGAAGCGGATTGCGTTTTCCAGAGCCAGATCCATCAAGGTCCCGGCGGCCTCCTCATCGTCGAGCAGGTCCATGAAAAAGTTTGACAGTCCGCGCAAGTCGCTCGCCTCCGCGCCGGGGCCTTCCACCCAGCCCATGATGGAGTGGCTCTCTCCGGCCATTTCCGCCATGCAGCGTACGCCGTCAATCCGGTCGCGCATTCGTTCGCTCGTTAGCGGGTCGGGGAGGCGGAGTCTGGTCACGTCGATTTCGTCGTCCTCCTCCAGTGGGGCGGTGCAGCGCGGCACACCGTTTTCAACAAAAGTCGTCTTTCCTCCGAAGCCCGCCGTCTCCCGATAAGGATCGGAAATAGCACTGAGTTGGTCGAACCCGAAATCCCGAGCGCAACGATGGTTCGCCTCGGCAAGCACCCGGTGGTCGGACGCGAAGGCTCCATAATTCGAGCCGATGTATTCGGCGGCAAACTGCATCAGGATCGGAATCCGGGGCAGGAGATCCACCGGCTTGTTGGCCAGCACAGAGAGGTAACGTTCTTTCGGGGACATGGATTGTCTAATCTTACCATTAGCATAGCGGCGAATACTACCTTTTTCTTGACTGTAACTGATATTTTCTTGACTGATTGCTCAGGTAAAAACAGAAGTGAAGCTCAATGCAAGCCATTCAGCGGCGGCGGCAGGGTTTATTCATTTGGAGCGGTGATTGACGACTGGTTGGTAGACGAAGGCGG
>CAZWFJ010000058.1:0-21360 GCA_964633135.1 uncultured Puniceicoccaceae bacterium
TCTCATACCATCTTCCACGAATTCTCGAGAGGTCCCCGCACTTGTGGTTACACCCGGGCAGAGTGTTGTTTTTACCGATTTTTACGCGAGACCGTACGCGAGTGACCTGATGGTGAAAGAGGAGTTTCTGGACATCGAGGGCTCGGTCATTGGATTTTTTGAAATTTCTTCAGGCGTTGGTGAGTTTTACGTGTTTGACGGCGATGGTGTAGGGGGAGGTACCTGGCTTCCCACGGGCCTAACAGCGAGTCTGAACGTGAATGGCGTAACCGACAGTTGGATGCGAATCACTCTCCGTCAGGATTTCGGCTCGGGAAACAAATTCTATGATCTTCACATCAATGGGGTTCCCGGAGCTATGGGTGCGGGGCTGGTTGATGGTACGAAAACCTTTCCGTCCGCCTTTATTGAGATGGGCCACACGGGCGGAGATAGTTTTCTCGATAATTTCTCGATCGGATTCTCGAGTCCCCTGTTCACGGATGCCGATGGTGATGGAATGGACGATTCCTACGAAATCTCGTATGAGCTGAACACCTCTCTGGATGATCGGAATATGGATCTGGACGGAGATGGATTGAGCAATGCCCTGGAGTATCTCTACCAGACTTTTGCCAATGAGGCCGATAGCGACCGAGACGGGCAAAGTGATTTTGATGAAATCAACTCCGGCACGGATCCTTTGGATTATTACAACGGTGCATTGCTGGTTCTGGCGGCCGTTCAAGGAGACGACCAGATCGGGCTGGCCGGGGCATTTCTTCCGGTGCCCATGAAAGTGAGCGTGACGGACAGTAGCGGAACCCCGCTGACCGATGCACCTGTCGAGGTCGAAGTTGATCTTGGAACCGGATCATTGAACTCGACGATCTCTTCAACGGGTGCCTCATCCAGCTTGTCTCTCCGATCGGACGCCACCGGGATCGTTCGATTCCACTATCTCCAGCCAGCTGTCGCCGGACCCTCTGAGATCATTGTCGAAGCGAGCATTGGCAGCGGATCCACCACCTCGGTTACGTTTGATGTGACCAGTGCAACCTTTGCTCTTCCCTCGCAGAGTAATTTGGTCGCATGGTTCAAAGCGGATTCCGGTGTCGTCGACTCCGGTGGCAGCGTATCGCTATGGGGAGATCAAAGCTCCGCGGCGAACGACGCCACGCAAAGCACCGCTTCCCTTCAGCCGACAATCGTGGATGATTCGATCTTCGGGCAGCCCGCCATCTATTTCGATGGGTCGGACGACTATATGGATCTTCCGGCGGGTTCCTCTATGAATTCGTCGCTTACGGACTTTACCGGAGGATTCAGTGCCTTCGTGGTGGCGAAGCCGGAGAGTTTCGAGGCGGATACACGATTTTTTACGCTTTCGCGGGGTGGTTCCTCCGAGGTGGTGGCGCTCGCCATTCACCAGCTCTTCAGCTACACAACGTTCAGCCTCGATCTTGAGTATCTCGTCGACAACTACAGCGATCCGGTCGAGCGGGTTCCGGCTTTCGATGCGATTTCCGAGTTTGATCCCCGATTTTACTCGGTCGTCCATCGACCGACTTCGGGAGGATTGGGCGAAGCGGAAATCTACGTGGGAGGTGAATCAAGGGTTGCTTCCGAGATCGTGATGCCTGCTTCTCCTTCGAACCATAGGACGGTCAACTACTTGGCAAAAAGCAGTCTAAGCGATCCCTATTTCCACGGCTATCTGCCCGAGATCATTCTCTATAAGGACGACCTGTCCGATGCCGACCGCCGAATCGTTGAGATTTATCTTTCCCGTAAATTCGGTCTTCCGGTAGCCGTTCCCGAACCGATTTTTTCGCCGACATCGGGGCGTCCGATCCGAGTTCATTGACGGTCACGGTCTCCTCGCCGGAGACGCTTCCAGGGGGAATCAGCCAATACATCCGCTACACTCTCGATGGAAGCGAGCCGCAGTGGGATTCCGCCGGATTCAATGGAACCACCGGAAACATCGTCCTGAATGCCAGCGCCACGGTGCGAGCGAGGATCTTTTTCGACGAGTTCACCTACGGAGATATCGCCGAAGCCGATTACTTCATCAATGACGGAGACCAGGACGGTATCGATGACGACTGGGAGGACCTGAACGGTCTCGATAAAACGGACCCAACGGATTCGGCCAGCGATTTTGATTCGGACGGCCTGAGCAATCTTTTCGAATTCCTATCCGGCACCGATCCGAACGCCGTTGACTCCAACGGCGATGGACTTGCCGATGCTGTCTCGATCCGGCTGGGAATCGACCCGACCGGGACCGACACCGATGGAGACGGACTGACGAATGCTCAGGAAATTGCTGCAGGAACCAGTCCCCTCGTGGCCGATACGGATGGCGATGGTGTTGACGATGGCTCCGATGATTTCCCTCTGGATCCTTCCGCTTCTTCCTTTCCGGCGACAGATCCCAGCGATACGACGCCTCCGTCGATAACTCTCGAAAGTCCCGCCGGCGCGACGGCGATTTAGTTCGCGATCTCCGAACCGCCGCATCCATTGGTCATACGAACCCTTTTCCACTCGCTCATGAAGAACTCAAAATACTTCCCATCCTTTCGCCAGCGGGCCTCAGCTTTCCTTCTGGCTCTTCTCCTCTTGCCTACGCTGGCCCCGGTTCCACTGGTTGCGATGATTCCGGCGCGTTCGGCAGGAGTCTTCCGGCGCGTTCGGCAGGAGTCTCGGCGGGCTTTTTATCCCAAGTGGCGGAGACGCAGTCCACGCCGCCTCCCGCCGCGAATCAATTCGAACCCGGGGAAAAGCGAGTGGGTAGGGATCTCGCCGAATCGTTTCCGCACCGCACGAGACCTTCGGTCGATCCGAATCGCACCTTGCCCGAATTCGAACCCCGGCGATCGGTGCCGCTGGATCTGGTTGAAAACCCCTCGGTCGAAAGAATCCGTCGTGCGGGCGTTCTCTCTACTGCGCTGGTTCCCAAGGGTGCCCGTACCAGTGCCGAGCAAAGGGGCAAGGCGGCTCGATTTCTCGAAAGCCTTTCCGCCGAACGTGCTGAAATCCGGAGACCGGAAGCCCTCATCGACCGGATGAACGCGTTTTTGGATGCCAATCCTACCAATTCCTACGCTCCCTCGATTCGTGCCAACCTCGCCCGTCAATATTTCGAGGCGGGCTATTTTTCGAAAGCCCTGGACTCCTGGCGCGTGGCATGGTCGGAACTCAGGGATGTAACCGACCCGAAAGCCAAAGCCCTGGCCGACGAGGTCCTGGGGGAATATGCAAGAATGCTGGGACGGATCGGACGCATGGACGAGCTGGCCGGGTTACTGTATTCCGTCCGGGATCGCGTGATCATGGGGTCCGCCTCGGAGTATGTCGCCAGTGCGCGGGAAGGCCTGTGGAGTATGGAAAACGATCCGGGGATTTCCTTTCTTTGCGGACCTCTGGCTCTGGTCAACTGCTATGAGCGCCAGGGTCTGGATCCCGAATCCGAAGGGCTGGACGCCATTCGCGGGATTCGTTCCACGCCCGAAGGCATCGCCCTCTCCACTCTCGTCGGCGCAGCGCAAAAGGCGGAAATGAATTACAGGGCCGTCAAGCGCGAGCCGGGAGCGCCGATTCCCGACCGTTTCTTTCCGATGGTCGTTCACTGGAAGCTTGATCACTACGGATGCCTTACCGAGCGACAGGGCGATCGTTTCAAACTCGTCGATCCGACGTTTCTTGCCGAAGTTTCGCTGACGTCCGAGGCACTCGACTCCGAAGCGAGCGGCTATTTCCTGGTTCCCGAAGGCAAGCTGCCGCGAGGCTGGCGGGAGGTTTCGCAAAAGGAGGCTTCCGAGGTGTTTGGTCGGGGAAACCCGGGCCAGAAAGATTCCTCGGGCTGTGAGGGAAGCGAAGGCGGGTCGGATTGCGATGGCGCCGGCATGGCGACTTACTCGTTTTCTCCCCTCCTCATCGGACTCCTCCTGCGGGATACGCCGGTCGGCTACGCTCCTCCGGTCGGCGATCCGGTCCGGTTTACGGTCTCCTACGACCAGCGCGACGACAACCAGCCCGCCAATTTCACCTACACGAACTTCGGCCCGAAGTGGACCTTCGGTTATACCGCCTACATCGAAGATGACACCACCGATCCGAATGGCACGGTCATCCGCTACCGGAACGGCACCCGTTACGAGTTTTCCGGTTTCGACCCGGTTTCGGGAGAGTATGATTTCACGACCGAAACCCGCTACTTGCTGAAAAAGGTTTCCGCCAGCCCCATTCGCTACGAACTCACTTATCCGGATGGTTCGACGATGGTCTTCGAGGATTCCGACGGAACGGTTGGAACGGGCCGGAAGGTCTTTCTCTCCGAGATGCGCGACCCGCAAGGAAACGGGGTCACTCTGAGCTACGATTCCCAGATGCGTCTGGTCGCCGTCACCGATCAGTTGGGGCAGGTGAGCACTCTTGCCTATGATCATCCGACCGATCCGCTCAAAGTCACAGAGGTTACGGATCCTTTTGGACGCAGCGGTTCTTTTGAATATGACAGTCTCGGTCGGCTCATCCGGATTACGGATGTCTTGGGGATCGTCTCCTCGTTCGAATATGATAGCGGGGATTTCATCCAGGCCCTCACGACGCCCTACGGAAGGACGACCTTCGAGTATGGCGAGGAAGGCCCCCGCCGTTGGCTCGTCGCTACCGACCCGTATGGCGATCAGGAGAGGATCGAATTCCGCAATCACGACGTGCCGAACAATGATCGGGATTTCCCAATCCCCGATTCCGCCCCCGTCGCGCCGACGAACTTCAGCTCGCCGAACATCTCCAACAACTTTTTGAGCGAAAGAAACACCTTTTATTGGGACAAGAAGGCGATCCGCGATGCCGCGAAGCTCGGATACTCTCTTGCCGACGAGCAATTCTACGAAATGGCCGAGATCACCCACTGGCTTCACAAGGGCGTTTTGCACGGTCCGATTACCCCGATTCCCGGCAGCCGCAAGAAGGCCCTCGAACGCCGGGAGTGGTTCACGTACCCGGGGCAGACCAGCGACAAGATCGCCAACGCCGGAATGATGGGGCGCCCGAAACAGATCGGGCGGGTCCTTGACGACGGGTCCAATTATACGGTGCGGTTCAGCTACAATGATTTCGGCAGGGTTACCGAAATGACCGATCCCGAAAGCCGCAACTTCACTTTCGTCTACGCCGCCAATGGAATCGACCTCCTGGAAGTGCGCCAGACCTACGGCTCCAACAACGAGTTGATGCGACAATACGCCAACTACAACGGCCAGTATCTCCCGCAAACGATGACCGATGGCTCCGGCCAGTCCACGACCATCGCCTACACGAGCTGGGGCCAGCCCTCCCTCGTCACCAATCCGCTCGGCGAAAAGACCCGTTTCACCTACGACAAGGATCTGGACGGGGTCGCCGATCCCGAGGGAGGCTATCTGATCAAGGTCGAGCGGACCGATCCGGCGAACGCCTCCGCCTTCGTGACGATCGCCGAGATGACCTACGGCTCCGACGGAAACCTCGCGACTTACACCGACGAGAGCGGCTACACCCTCGACTATACCTTCGATGTGTTCGACCGGCTGGTGACGATCACCTACCCCGACGGCACCACCGACGAGTTTTTCTACGACCGTCTCGACCTCGCCGGGACCAAGGACCGCGAGGACCGGCAGAGCCACATTTTCCGCGACGCCCTCCGCCGCGTCGTCGCCGAAGTCGATCCCCTCGGGCGCACGACCAACTACGTTTGGTGCGTCTGCGGCAGTCTCAGCCGTCTCATCGATGCGAACGGCAACGTCACCCGCTGGAAGCGGGACGTGCAGGGCCGCGTCACCGAGAAGATCTACCCCGACGGCAATTCTTACGCATACACCTACACCGACGCCCTCGGTTGGCTCGAGACCCGCACCGATTCGCTGAACCAGGTCACCACCTACGGATACGAAAAGGACGGAAACGTCGCCTCGATCACCTACACGAACGAGATCAACCCCACCCCCGATGTCACCTTCTCCTACGCGCAGGCCTTCGACCGCCTGACCGAGATGACCGACGGCACCGGCACCACCACCTTTGACTAGCATCCGTACGACGGGGTCACTCTCGGCGCCGGGCTCATCGCCGAGCTCAACGGACCGCTCGGCTCGGACATCATCGCCTACGAATATGATGAATTAGGGCGGCTCGATTCCCGCGAGGTCAACAACGTCGCCACCACGCTGGCCTACGACTCGCTCGGCCGGGTGACCTCGGTGACAAACCCCCTCGGCACGTTCGTCCGCACCTATGCGGGGAATTCCGGTCGGATCGCGTCGGTGAGCTATCCCAACGGGCAGGAGACGAGCTATTCCTACTACGGAGCCACCGGCGACTTCCGCCTCCAGACCCTCGACAACCGCGACGCGGCCAACGCCGTCCTCTCGAAGTTCGGCTACGCCTACAGCCCGGTCGGGAACATCGTCGAGTGGGACCAGGAGTTGGGTGCCGTCATCGACCGTGACGGCGACTACCGCTACGACCGGGCCAACCAGCTGATCGGGGCCGACTACCGCAGTCCCTCCACCCAGGACATCCAAAAGCAATTCGGCTACGTCTATGATCCGCTGGGCAACCGCCTCTCCGAAACCGTTCACACCGGAGCGATCACCGAAACGATCTGGAGTTCCGAGTTTGGTGCCGAGGAGGGCAAGGGCGGTTTCGTTTCCGGTGGCGTGGAAACCGTGGATACGACTGGCGTTGACTGGACCGTCGATCTCTCCGGGGTCGATCTGGCCAACGACTCGACCGACGACTGGTTTCGGGTCGAAAACGGCGTCTTCGAGGGCCGGGATCTGGATGGCGACGCCGTCTGGCTTTCGCCCCTGATCGACATTAGCAACCACAGCGACGTCGCCTTTGAGGTCGATGTGAGCGAAGACGGCAACCACGAGTCGACCGACACCCTCCACGTGAGCTATACCACCGACGGGGGATCGACGACGACCGATCTGACCGACTGGAACGGCCTCGGCGACGCCAACCATTCGCTCGTCGACGATTGGACGAGCGAGACCATCACTGCAACAGGCCTTTCCGGAACAGATTTCCAGCTCGAGGTCGAAATGCGCAACAATGCGGACACCGAACGGTTGCGATTGGAGCAGGCCAAGGTCACCGGCGTGCCCGAGCCGCGCACGACCGTCACCGAAGCGAGTTTCAACAATCTCAACCAACTGGTCTCGCGAGGCAGCGGCGGCGAAACGCACTTCGCGGGAACGACAGACGAACCCGCCACGGTCACCGTGGACGGCAACGACGCAACGCTGACCGACGGTGGACAGTCTTTCGCGGCAACAGTGGACTTGCCAACGGGCGTTTCGACAGTCACGGTGGAGGCTACGGATGTGAATAGCAACCTAGTCAGTCAGGATTACGAAGTGGAAGTGGCCGCCGGAAGCGGCCAGAGCCTGACCTATGACGCCAACGGGAACATCCTCAGCGATGGGGCGGGCCAAAGCTACAAATGGGATGCGGAGAACCGCCTGATCGAAATCACCCGAGGAACCGAGACGACCGAGTTCGCCTACGACGGGATGAGCCGCAGGACGCGGATCACGGAGAAAAGCAGCGGTGTCATGATCGAGGACAGCCGCTACATCTGGGACAGTTCCGAAATCGTCGAACGGCGCGGTGCCAGCGGAACGACCTGGGAGCAGCGGTATTATTCGGAAGGCTTTGTCGATGCGACCGAGGGTGACTTTTACTACACCCGCGATCACCTAGGCTCCGTTCGCGAGGTAATCGCCGACGACGGCCTCACCGTTGAGTCGCAGTATGATTACGGAATTTGGGGCGAGGTCGAGAGAATCGCTGGAACGGGAATCGAAAGTGTTTTCCGCTATACTGGGCATTTTTACCACGAATCGAGCGAATTGCACCTTACGTGGTTTCGCGCGTATGACACGGAGTTGGGTCGGTGGTTGAGTAGAGATCCATTTAAAGATCCTGAACTGCTTCCAGAGGGGCCGAATATTTATGGGTATGCCATGAGGAATCCAATGTCTTTTGTTGATCCGAATGGACAGATGGTGGTCGCTATAATTGGACTTATTGGAATTGCTGCGGGAGGCGGACTGGCTTGCGTTGGTTTCAAGGTATCAAGTACTGTGATCATCGGTGCTGGATTAACAATTGCACTTGGAAGCGCGTATGTGACAGTAAATGAAGCCAAGAAAGTCATTGATCGTGTGGAGGAAAAATTAAAAAAGAAGCTCGGCGAGGCCTACGATACGGGTATGTGTCCTTATGATGGGGGTGATGTCTGGGTCCTCCCGGATATAATCCGATATTCCTCAGATCCGACATAACTCTCAGAATGAAAAATTTAATTTAAATATGAAAAACAGTAAGACTCTACTCGATGATGTGTCTAGCAAGCTTAAATTTCTAGGATATGGAATAGAGGTTCTAGGAGATCTGAAAATTAAGATAAACCTTTCGTTTAAAACAAGTATTATGGTTTGCTCAAGAGATAGTTCGGTTGAGATTCAAGAGTATTATGGCGAAATTAAAAGAAAATCATTTTTAAAAATTTTCTTTATTGCATGCGTTGCCGCGTTTGGGTTTTCAGTTTTTTATCTATTTGCTGGCTACTGGGTGGTTTCGTTTTCAATAATCTTTGTTTTTGTTTGTGGAGTGCCTTTTGAATTGTTTCGTTTCATATTAACTGAAAATACTAGTTTTTTAGTAAAGAGTTTAGTACTAGAAACGATGAGAGATTTGAGCACTGGAGAGGTTCTGGACACCCATAATATTTTCCTGTGATCCGAGCTGAAATTCCGGTCTATTCATCCTAGTACAACATAGCAAATGTGAACCCTTTCTTTTTTTTGGCTAAAAAGGCGAGGATATTTCGTAAAACTATGGTGTCCTAAAATTTCTCCTAAAATTTCGATCCCTCAGATAAGAGGACCTGATTGAGACAAAAAGCTCACTGAAAAGAAGAAATTTCGCATAACTTTCCATTGACCTCCGTTTACCGACTTCTTACTCAATGGCGTCGTTATTCTCCGAGAACGCCGAAAGCGGCTTAATCCGTTTCCGGTCGACACCAACACCTCAACCCATAACCCCCATGATCGAGCGAACTTCGAAGGTCCACGAACTGCGTATTCTTCTGGTCGAGGACCTCATCCATCAGGGGCGGGCCGCCACTCGGGCCGCCCACCAACTCGAAGCGGAGTTATCCGCGCATCCCGCAACCGTCCTCCGGGCCGACGGATTGAAAGACGGGCGCGGGCAATTTCTGTCCGATGCCGGACTCCATGCCCTGATGATCCCGTGGACTCTCGGCGGCGATAGCGCCGACGAGAATCGCGAGGCCCTCGAACTTCTGCGACTGGTTCGTTCCCGGAACGAAACGATCCCTCTCTTTCTCCTGGCCGACCGCGCCGAATCGACGATTCTGCCGGAAGAGGTCCTGGCCCTCGTTTCGGAGATGGTCTGGTTGCCGGAGGACAGCGCCGTATTCGTGGGCGGGCGAATTCTGGCCGCCGCACGTACCTACGCCCGATCCCTCCTCGGCCCGATGGCCTCCGCACTGGTCGAGTTCGATCTGGTGCACGAGTATTCGTGGCATACGCCCGGGCATGCCGGGGGGACGGCGTTTCAGAAATCGCCAGCGGGGCGGCAGTTTTTCGACTACTTCGGTGAGCAGATTTTTCGTTCGGATCTGTCGATCAGCGTCGGTGAGTTGGGATCTCTCCTCGATCACTCGGGTCCGATCGGGGAAGGCGAAAAGTTTGCCGCGCGGGTGTTCGGGGCGCATCGCTCCTACTCGGTCACCAACGGCACTTCCACGTCCAACCGGATCATCTGGATGGCCTGCGTGGGGCGGGGCAAGCCGGTCCTCGTCGACCGGAACTGCCACAAGTCGACCGAGCAGGGGCTCACGCTTACCGGAGGCGTTCCCCGGTATCTTCTGCCGACGCGCAACCGCTACGGGATCATCGGCCCCATCCCTCCGGAGCGACTCACGCCCGAGGCGCTTTCCGACGTGGAGGATCCGGTTTACTCGATCCTCACCAATTCGACCTACGACGGGCTGACCTACCAGGTGGACCGCGTAGTGGAGTTGCTGGGACAATCGGTCGACCGGATTCACTTCGACGAAGCCTGGTATGGGTATGCGCGCTTCCATCCGGTCTACCGAGGCCGGTTCGCCATGCGCGGCAACTCGGAAGAACATCAACCGGATGCGCCGACCTTGTTCGCCACCCATTCGACCCACAAGTTGTTGGCGGCCTTTTCCCAGGCGTCGTTCATCCATATCCGCGACGGCCGCCGCCCGGTTGACCACGCCCGCTTCAACGAGTCCTTCATGATGCACGGGTCGACCTCGCCGTTTTACCCGATCATCGCCTCGAATGACGTGACCTGTTCGATGATGGAGGGGCGAGGCGGGGAAACCCTGGTAGAGGAATCCATCCGTGAAGCCGTCGCCTTCCGCCAGACGGTGATGCGCCTCTGGCGCAACCACGGGGAGCGCGACGACTGGTTTTTCCGCACTTGGAACGCCATCGAGATCATCGACAAATCCGGAAATACCGTCCCCTTCGACCAGGCCGATCCCACGGAGTTGATCCGGAATCCGGTTCACTGGACGCTCCGGCCAGGTGACTCCTGGCACGGCTTCGACCTGGAGGCCGACTACTGCATGCTCGACCCCATAAAGGTGTCGCTGCTCACGCCCGGTGTGCGCGACGACGGTTCCCTGGACGAGGAGGGGATTCCGGCCGCGCTCCTCAGTGCCTATCTCGACCAGCGGGGCATCGTGGTCGAAAAGACCACCGATTTCACGATCCTGTTTCTGTTCTCGCTCGGCGTGACCAACGCGAAGTGGAGCACCCTCGTGCATGGGTTGCTGGCCTTCAAGCGGGACATCGACGCCAATCGTTCGATAGCGGACTGCCTGCCGGATCTGGCTCCCCACTATCCGGGGATGGGCCTTCGCGATCTGGCGCGGAAGATGATGAGGCACCTGATCGAAAGTCGCCAACTGGCCCGCCAGTCGGAGGCCTTCGACGTTCTCCCGGCGATGGAAATGACGCCCGCCTATGCCTACCAGAAACTGGTGGCAGACGAGGTGGAAAACTTGCCTCTGCGGGAGGCGGTCGGCCGCGTGGCCGCAACGGGATTGGTTCCGTATCCGCCGGGGATTCCATTGGTCATGCCCGGCGAGAACCTCGGGTCGGCGGACAATCCTTTCCTCGGTTATCTTCTGGCCCTGGAGGAATGGGACCGGCGATTCCCCGGATTCGATCACGATACCCACGGGATCGAGTCGGAAAACGGCATGTACAGGCTCATGGTCGTGCGCACCTGAGAAGTGCGTCTTGGAGAGAATTGCAATGGTGTTCAGTCACAACTCAGCCCCGGACGATAGAGTCTCGCCTTCAGGCGCTCCCTCTCATCGGCGTGGCCGCCGATGCTACTAACTCCTAACTCCTAACTTCTAACTTCTGCCCCATCCCCCCATGATTGAACGTACCAACAAACCCACCCGCCTGCGGGTTCTCGTCGTCGACGAACTCCTTCGCTCCCCGGAAACCGCCCGTGGCCGGGCCATCCGCAATCTCGTCGAAGAGTTGGAGGCGGAGGATCTGGAGATCGTCGAGTCGCTGCGCTTCGCCGATGCGCGGACGGTGGTCGAGAGCGACGCCTCGCTTTCCGCCGTGCTGGTCGACTGGACGGCCGATGACGAGAGTCCGGCCGAAGCCCGCGAGTTTCTCAAAGCCGTCCGCAGTCGGAATCATCGCCTGCCGGTGGTTCTCATGGCCGACCGGGCGGAGAACCATAATTTGGAGGTAAGCGACCTTTCCAACGCCAACGAATTCTTCTGGCTCCTCCAGGATTCGGCACCCTTTTTGGCGGGACGGGTCCTGGCGGCGGTTCGCCGCTACCGGGACGATCTGCTGCCGCCCTTCAACAAGTCCCTCATGAAATACATGGAAGTGGAGGAATACTCTTGGGCGGCTCCGGGGCACCAGGGTGGGGTGGCCTTCACCAAAAGCGCCCCCGGCCGGGTCTTTTACGACTACTTCGGGGAAAATCTGTTCCGGACGGACTCGGGCATCGAGCGTTCCCCGCTCGGCTCGCTTCTCGATCACGAGGGTCCTCTCGGCGAGGCGGAAATTTACGCTGCAAAGGTGTTCGGAGCGCATCGTTCCTACTCGGTCTTGAACGGCACCTCATCTTCGAACCGCACGATTATGAATGCGGTCCTTCGCGACGGAGCGGTGGCCCTCTGTGACCGCAACTGCCACAAATCGATCGAACAGGGTCTGATCCAGTCCGGCGCGGTGCCCGTGTTTCTTCTGCCGACCCGCAACCGCTACGGGATCATCGGACCCATTCCCCCAAGGGAGTATGATCCCGAGTCGATCCGGGGGAAGATTGGGAACCATCCCTTGCGCGGGAACATGCGCTCCGAATCGCCCGCCTATGCGGTCGTCACCAATTGTACCTACGACGGCATGTGTGTGCATTCGACCAAGGTGCAGGATCTCTTGGCACAGAGCACCGACCGGATCCACTTCGACGAAGCGTGGTATGCTTACGCCAGATTCCATCCCATCTACGCAGACCGGCATGCCATGCGGGGCGACCCGGCCGACCATCCCGCCGATGCTCCCACCGTCTTCGCCACGCACTCGACCCACAAGCTCCTGGCGGCCCTCTCGCAATCCTCCTTCATCCACGTGCGCAACGGCCGGAAACCGATCGAGCACAGCTGCTTCAACGAATCCTATGCGGCCCAGGCGTCCACCTCACCGCTGTATGCGATGGCGGCCTCGAACGAGATGAGCGCGGCGATGATGGAAGGCCCGGGTGGCCGGGCACTGCTTGACGAGGTTCTTCTCGAAGCGGTTCACTTCCGAAAGGCCTTGGCGAAAGCCCACACCGACTACGCCGAAAAGGGCGAATGGTTTTTCGAGCCTTGGAACGCGCCGACGGTGAACGACCCGAAGACCAGCGAGACTTACGGTTTTTCCGAGGCCCCCGACGAACTGCTGGTCAACGAGCCTGCCTGCTGGACGCTCAAGGCCGACGAGGACTGGCACGGCTTCGACGACCTGCCGGACGATTGGTGCCTTCTGGACCCGGTCAAGCCCGGCATCCTCAGTCCCGGGATGGGAATGGACGGGAAGATGTCCGACACGGGCGTTCCCGCAGCGGTCGTATCGTCCTACCTCGAAGCCCGGGGCATCATTCCCTCGCGGACGACGGATTTCATGATCCTGCCGCTCTTTTCGATCGGGGTGACGAAAGGCAAGTGGGGGTCGCTGATAAACGCCCTGCTGAACTTCAAGGAGGACTACGATGCCAACCTCGGACTCGAGCATGTGTTGCCCAAGTTGGTGGAAGTCGCCCCGGACCTGTATGGATCGATGGGCTTGAAGGATCTCGGGGACCGGATGTTCGCCCACATGAAGGAGAACCGGATCGACCGCTGGCAAGCGGATGCATTCGGCTCCCTGCCCCATCCCGATTTGCCGCCCCGCGAGGCCTTCTTCCGCCTGCAGGATGCCGAGGCGGATCTCGTGCCCCTTTCTGAAGCGGCCGGGAGAACCACGGGGGTCGGCCTGATCCCGTATCCGCCGGGCATCCCCATCATCATGCCCGGGGAGAATCTCGGTGCAGCCGACGGCCCTTGGATTTCCTACCTCGGCGCGCTGGAGGAATTCGGAAAAGCGTTCCCCGGATTCGAAAAAGTGGTCGAGGGTGCCGAATCCCGCGACGGAAAGTACCACATCTGGTGTCTGCGATGACGGATTGTCCGGCAGAGTTCGAATTGGAAGCCATGCCCCACAGTAGGTGGGTTGCTTCAGTGCCCATCTCGGCGGTTCGCCAAAGGCCTGCGTGTCGCTGTGTTGCGTTGCGGCACCGCCTAGGCGTTTCGTTTCCGGGTCTCCGTTTCGAGGGCAAGGCTGAAGCCATGCCCTACAGTAGGTGGGTTGCTTCAGCGCCCACCTCGATGGTCCGGGAAAGGCCTGCGTGTCGCTGTGTTGCGTTGCGGCACCGCCTAGGCGTTTCGTTTCCGGGTCTCCGTTTCGAGGGCAAGGCTGAAGCCATGCCCCACAGTAGGTGGGTTGCTTCAGCGCCCACCTCGGTGGTCCGGAAAAAGCCACCCACCAACCCCAAACCATAACCAAACCAACATGAGTGAAGTATCCGATAAACACAAAGTCGGTGTTGTCGCCGCCACCATCATGGTCGCCGGCAACATCATGGGATCCGGAGTATTCATGCTCCCAGCCAATCTCGCCTCGACCGGAGGTATCGCCATCTTCGGCTGGCTGGTCACCATCACTGGTGCGGTCGGCCTGGCGATGGTTTACGCGCGAATGTCGTCCATCGATGACAGCGCGGGCGGTTCCTACGCCTATGCCAAACGGGCCTTCGGGCCGTTCGTCGGCTACCAGACGAACTTGCTCTACTGGTTGGCCGGGTGGATCGGGAACGTCGCCCTTGCGGTGGTCGGGGTCGGTTACCTTTCCTACTTTTTTCCGATTCTGAAGGAGCCGTGGGTGCTCGGGATGGTCTGCGTGGGCGTGATGTGGCTCTTCACTTTCATTAACATCATCGGCCCGAACCTGGTGGCGCGGGTCCAGTCCGTCACCACCATCCTCGCCCTCATCGCCATCATCGGTGTCGCGATCATCGGTTGGTTCAGCTTCAGTTTGGAGACCTACATGGATGCGTGGAACGTGAGCGGGAAGGATACCTTCGGCGCGGTTCAGGGCGTCCTCAATGTGACGCTCTGGTCCTTTATCGGGGTGGAGACGGCCTCCGTCGCCGCCGGGGTGGTGAAGAACCCGAAGAAGAACGTGCCGATCGCCACGATCGGAGGAGTTGGCATCGCGGCGGTGACCTACGTCCTGTCCTGCACCGCCATCATGGGCGCGATTCCCAATGACCAGCTGATCAAGTCCGCAGCGCCCTTCGCCGATGCGGCGAAACTCGCCCTCGGGGATACCGGGGGAGCCGTCGTTTCGTTCTGCGCGGCGGTTGGTTGCCTCGGATCGCTGGGAGGCTGGATCCTCGCCACGGCGCAGAGCGGAAAGGCTGCCGCCGACGACGGACTCTTTCCGCGAATCTTCGGTAAGGCCAACAGCAGGGGTGTGCCGGTGGCCGGACTCATCGTGGTCGCCATCCTCATGACGATCGCCCAACTGCTGACCATCTCTCCGACGGCAGCGAAGGAATTCGGGGTGATCTCGTCGATCGCCGTGTTGATGACGGTCGTGGCTTATATCTATGTAACCGGCGCTTTGATCCTCTACTTGAAACAGGTAAAGAACAAGGTACTCACGGTGACCTTTATTTCCATCTCGCTGGCCTACTGTTCCTGGGCGGTTCTCGGATCGGATCCGAAGCAAGTGGCCTGGTTGGCCGTTATCCTGCTCATCAGCGCAGCCCTCTACAGCTGGAACCAGCTCTCCCACCAACAACTGGCAACGCCGAAACCGGAGGCCTGATCGATGCGCGCGTTTCTCGTTCTCTTGCTTCTGATCCTCATTGGGATCTGCGTCGGCCGGGAAATCTGGCCGGATTCCCATCCGGAATCGGACGGCCACGCCCGGTATCACCGGGGAAAGATTCCGGCGGAGCCGGGCACATCGGCCTTGACCGTCAGGGAAACCGATCCGCACCCGCATCACCGGGTGCTGGGAGGTAGCGGGCAGTGATGGCAAAGGCTGAAGCCATGCCCTACAGTAGGTGGGTTGCTTCAGCGCCCACCATCGGCCGTTCCGCAGGCGAGGCTGCTCTCGACCCTTTCGATCCTTCGACTTGGCTCAGGACAGGCAGGCTCAACCCGGAGAAAGCCATGCCCTACATCAGATGACCCAATCCCCTCGGCGCACCCTCGGCATCGGTGGTCTGGTTCTCATCAACCTGGCCATCATCTACAGCGTGCGCGGTCTGCCCATGCTCGCGGAGGAGGGCTTGGCGGTGGGCTTCTTTCTCCTTCTAAGCGTCGTGTTTTTTATGATCCCGGCGGCCTTCATTTCCGCGGAGCTGGCGACGGGATGGCCGGCCCGCGGGCCGGGCGGGATCTATGTTTGGGTGCGGGAGGCTTTCGGCGAACGCTGGGGGTTTGTGGCAATCTGGATGCAGTGGGCCGAGAACGTCATCTGGTTTCCGACCGTCCTGTCCTTCATCGGGGCGACCATCGCCTTCATTTTCCTGCCGGAGATGGCCGATAACAAAGTGTTCCTGCTGACCACGATCCTCGTCATCTACTGGGCGGGCACGCTTGCCAACCTGCGCGGAATCCGGACTTCGACCTGGATCAGCGGGGTCGGCGTTGCCGGAACCCTGATCGTTTCCGGTCTGATCATCGGACTGGGGGTGGTCTGGATCGTGCAGGGGCGTCCGATTTCGATCGAAGTATCGGCGGCGGCGTTCATTCCGGATCTTTCCGACCTGCATACGTTGGTTTTCCTGGCCGGGATCCTCGTCATCACCTCGGGGATCGAGGTGTCGGCCGTTCATGCCGGCGACGTCCGCTCCCCCTCGCGCACCTTTCCGACGGCAATTCTACTGTCCTGCGTCGTGTCCTTCGTGGCCCTGTTGCTCGGTGGGCTCGCGATTGCGATTGTGGTGCCGGTCGAGCAATTGAGCCTGACGGCCGGGTTGATGGACGCCTTCACCGCCTTCTTCCGGGCCTACCATATCGAGTGGCTGGTTCCGGTGGTGGCCGGCTTGGTCGTGCTGGGTTCCATCGGGGAAGTAGCCGCCTGGATCATCGGACCCAGCCGGGGCCTGCTGGTGACCGCGCGGGACGGAGTTCTCCCGCCCTTTTTCCAAAAGGTCAACCGGGCGAACGCTCCGGTGAATATCCTGCTCATCCAGGCAGTTGCGGTGACGGCGTTGGTGCTGCTCTTCCTTTTGATGCCGACCGTCAACAGCGTTTACTGGATCCTCACGGCTTTGACCGCACAGCTCTATCTGATCATGTATGTATTCCTTTTCCTTGCCGGGTTGGTGCTCCGCTATCGCCAGCCCGATACCCGGCGGGGCTTCCGGGTTCCCGGTGGTCTCTTCGGAATGTGGTTCCTCGCTCTTTTGGGCGTCTTCGGTTGTCTCTTCACCTTCGCCCTGGGCTTCGTTCCGCCGGCGAACGTTGACTCCGGTAGTCTCCTTTTCTTCGAGAGCTTCCTGGGGCTCGGGGTGATCGCCATGACGGCGGTGCCCCTGATCCTCTACCAAATCCGCAAACCCCATTGGCGAAAGGAAATCCCCGAATCATGAAAAGCCTCCCGTTCCTTCACGTCCTCTGCGCCGTTCTTTGCACCGCAGCGGCGGAACCGGACCCCACCTCGACGGAAACGGGAACGCTGGATGCGGTATCCGGCTTTCTCGGTCGGGGCGAGGTCTCCGGGACCGTCGGTGCCGCCGTCTGGTATCAGGGCAACAACTTCGGACCCGACCCGGGGCTTTCCTGGGGCTATCTCGACATCTCCTATCGAACGCCGGACTGGAACGGATTCGCCGTTGGTGCCGCGGCGTTGGGTGTCTCGCGGATCTGGGAAAACAACAGTGACGATTTCGACAACGTGTTCCGCGAGCCGTGGGACCTTCGCGACTTTTATCTCTCCTACGAGTCGGATAACGAACGGACATCCGCTCTGCTCGGACGAAAGCTCTTCCCAACCAACCCCGTCCTGGATGGGGACAGCCAGCAAGGCGTGGGCTTCGAACTCTCCGACGGAGAAGGGTCCGGTCTCTGGCTGGCGGCGTTCAATCGATGGGAAAAGCATTCGACGCCCAATTACGACGCCGACGGGATCACCGGATGGGAGAGCGTATCCGCCGCCAACGACGCGGCGGGCGAGGTCTATCTGGCCGCGATGGGGAACTGGGCGGTCGGGGACTTCGTCGGGTCGCCCTTCGTCTTCTGGCAGGACGATGTTCTCGGGGTGTACGGACTGCAGGCCGATTACGCTGTGCCTCTGGATGGACCCGGTTCGAATCCGCAGTGGGCCACGGAACTCATCGTGGCCTATTACGATAATCTGGCACCGGCGTCGATTGAGCCGGACTATGAGGACAATTGGGTGGGGCGCATTCACTCCGGCTACGAGAGCGATGTCTGGTCCGCCGGGGGCGGCTTCTTCTGGATGGGGGACGGCAGGGTGGATACCGGGGCGGGGCTGTTCACGACCTTCGATCCCCTGAAGGACGATGACCTGGATCCTTACAACGACGAAAACAACACCTACCTGTTCTACGTCAAGGGTTCGGCACAGATCGGCCCCGTGGCCCTGCAACCGGCCATCGGCTACGGACGCAACCGGGCGGTGGAGGCGGACGTGCTGGAGATCGATTTCCTGTTCTCCTGGGATCTGCCGGGGAACTTCATGCTGGAGGGCTACATCGTTCATGCGGATTTCGGACCCGAAGTGCTCCCCAGCTACACCGAGAGCGGGGCGTCGCTGGCGTATGAGTTCTGACATACGGGGCCCTGTCGGCACGGATCAGGTGACGCTACCAATGGACCCATCGACCGAATCTCCTTCCGCCCGTCGTGAGCGCCGCGCGATTCTCATCACCGTTTTCGGGAATCTGTTCATGGCGGGACTCGGACTGGGCTTCGCTCTCGCGACCCGCTCGCACGCGATTCTTCTGGACGGAGTCTACTCTTTCTTCGGGTTCGGACTCGCTCTGCTGGGGATCCGGGTAGCCGCTCTCGTTCATCGTCCGGACGACGAGCGCTATCCGTTCGGTTACGTCTTCTACGAGCCCGTTCTGAACTTCACCAAAGGGTTGTTGATCGGAGCGGTCTCCCTATTCGCTCTGGTTGCCTCGATAATTTCCCTCGTCACGGGAGGACGGGAGATCGAGGAGGGAATGGCCTTCGTTTACGCGACCGGTGCCGCGGGCGGTTGTTTTCTGTTCGCTTTGATCCTGAAGCGGAAGTTGCGCCACCTTGATTCGCCTCTGGTCCGCACGGACCTTCATAATTGGCTCGTGGACGGGGGTGTCAGTCTCGGGGTGGGCCTCGCCTTTCTGGTCGCTATCCTGCTGCCGCGCCTGGGTTTGCCGTCCTGGGTGCCTTACGTGGATCCTGTGGTCACGGCGCTGGTCTGTCTCGTTCTCCTGCCCATTCCTTACCGGATCCTCCGTGAGAACTGGGCGCAGATCGTCGCCCGATCGGCGCCCCCCGAACGAATCGAGGAGATCGAATCCATCCTCGACGAATGCCTTCCTCCCAAGAAAGTTTTCCAGAGGGAGTTGCGCGTCCTCGAATCGGGCCGGGTTCTGCTCGTGCACCTTTATATCCGGGTCGAGGAATCGTCGGTCTGCGAGTGCGATCGAATCCGGGACGCGATCTGGGCAAGGCTGCAAGGGAGGTATGCCCATCCGGCGCTGGACGTTTCCTTCACCTGCGATCCGAAGTGGTTTCGGCATGCCTCGGGGGACTCTTGAACGGAAGGGCAGTCGGCGGAATAAAGACGATCACCCGCCGTCGTAATTTCGGATGATCAGCAAGGGGGCAATGTTCCCGTTCAGCCCCTCGAGGCTAAGAGCGTAGACCAGCCGGGCGACGGCGGCCATGCGCCGCATCTCCGCGAGGGCGTAGCAGGCTTCGGCTGCCGAGAGAGCGTTGCAACTGAAGCTGGCGAGGGCGTCTTTTCCAAAAAATTCGAAGGGAGGCGGTCCGGCCTCTTCCAATGCTCTGGCCGCGGGCATCCTCTTTCCCTGGTAAACCACCTCCCACTCGCCTGTCATGGCGAGGCCGATATGGGCCAGAAGCGTGATGTCCGCCTCACCGACCGAGCCCCGGGACGGGATCACCGGAAGGATGTCGTGGTTCAGAAAATCCGCGAACCGCCGCACCAACTCTTCCTCCATGCCGGAACCGCCGGTCAGGGCGGTGTTCAGGCGGACGAGCAGCACCGCCCGCACCATTTCCGGCGGCAGAGGCTCGCCGGTGCCGGCGGCGTGGGCGTGCAGAAGAGCGCGGTTGAACGCGATCGAATCCTCTCGAAAAGCCGGAGTCGGCTCACCCTGGTCGTTGAACAATTGATCGTCGCACTCACGAAGCGCACCGGCAGCGGTTGGGACCGCGTTACCTGTTGCGGTGGAACGGTTGCTTTCGACCGGTCGGCAGGCCCAGCCGGAGAAATCCACTTTATCTCCGTGTCCGCTTCAGCGCCTTCTTGTACACAAGGTCATTTTCTCTTTTTCCCACACAAATTACGAAGACCTTTACCTCTTGTTCGTCCACTTCGTAAACCAAGCGGTACCCGGAATTCTTTAGCTTGATCTTATAGTAGTTTCTTTGACCCGTTAGGCGATCGCCCGGTACGATGGGGTTGGAAAGCCTTTCCCTCAATTTTTTCTTGAATTGCTCCCGAACGGTAGAGCCGAGCTTCTCCCATTCCTTTCGCGCGGAAGGCAGAAACAGCAGTTTATAGGTCATCCAGCGAAACCTCCTCCGCCAGAGGTTTCTCCTCTTTCCGGGATCGGACCAACTCCATCCATTCGGCATCCTCCAATCGCTCCAGCATTTCCTCGTAGCGCCTTGCAGGGACCAAATAGGCGGACGGACGGTTGTGGTTCAGGATCGCGACCGTTTCTCCTTCTGACTGTTCCAACAAGCCACTCGGATTCTTCTTCAATTCCGAAACACTGGCAGAAAAGGCACTTAAAATAGTATTCATTCCAGCACCTTATTTAAGTCTTTTTCGGAGAGCAAGAATAATTTCTTGCCTAATCTACGGCGCAGGCGCGGACAATGGTGGTTTCTCGGGAGAAACGGAACCGAATCTCTCTACCGCAGCGACCGGAATCACGTTTCGTCGCGGCAAAAGGCGGCGTAGCCCGGCCTCGCTCATCCGATCGGCGGAAAGGCCTCCTCTGGATCGTCCGATCCTGCCTTCGGCCCCGGGGAAGAGGAAGATTTCCGCGTGCCAGGAAAGGTGTCGAAGCGCGGGCTGCTCTAAAATTAGCGTGTAATCCGGATTTTTCCGGGGTGGTTCTTTCTTATGTTATTCGGGCGAGGCCGTGCTCGAAAAGATTTTGCAAGCCCTCGAGGACTATGCGACGGTACCTAGGGTAGGATGCACTAAAATCCTCGCTCTAACTCGACCCGATTCATACAATGGCCTTGGCAGACATACTATCCCCCGAGGAGAAACTGATGAAGGGGTCAAACGCAAAATATAAATATTGACTCTTTCTCTCGGTTTGGCTTGGCTGCCGGGAATGCGGCGTAAACAAAGAATGGAGTATCCCGGAGCGATGTATCATGTGATCAGCCGGGGAAACTGCCGCAAGGACCTCTTTTCGGAGAAGGAGACACCAAAAAGACGTCAGCTCTTAATT
>CAZWFJ010000059.1:0-242 GCA_964633135.1 uncultured Puniceicoccaceae bacterium
AAGGGGGCGTCATCAGCCCGCTGCTATCGAACCTCTATCTGAATGAACTGGACCATCCGGCGAAGTTCCCTGCCGAGAGCGGCGGTTCGGGGATCTTCAGGCGGGGTTGGCATAACCTGAGAGACGATACCTCTGCGGGGGAAAGCGCAATAAAAATTGCCGTTCCTGGTCATGATTCTTTGCTTATATCAGCGCACACCTTCTCGCTCATGACATGGCGAAGGCCGCCTCCTTTCGGAACG
>CAZWFJ010000059.1:342-21228 GCA_964633135.1 uncultured Puniceicoccaceae bacterium
CGGCCTTCATTGGGTGCAGGGACAGGATTCGAACCTGTGACCTTCAGGTTATGAGACTGACCTGAATATGTTCAATATCAGATACTTATAGAGTTATAGGATCGTAGTTCGGCGAATATTTCGGCTAACTTAAGCAAATGTCCGTGGTTGTTTTCCATTAATCGTCTTTTTGTTCTTCATCTCCAATCGAAAGATAAGTCACTTCGAATGCTTTGCAAGGCCTCTCCTCTTGGACCTTTCCCGCGAGGGAGAAGGGGCTCATGTCGTAGCGCTGAAATATGTCTAGGCCGCGGTCGAGAACGATCTTCCATCCGGTGTCGGTGGTTATGCTTCGGGCGTGGAAAGAATCGGAGTTGTCGTAGGCGAAGGAGAACGAGACCTTCGATCCCATGAAGCTCTCCTCCATTTTTCGAAGCCCTTCGTCCTGTTCAACGCATTTGGCGATGTCAGACTTTGTTGTCAGGTTTACCTCGACCTGTTCGCCATCCGGGACCAAACGGTGAACCATCTCCAGAAACTCCATCATGTTCTTTAGCTGCCAAAACAGGCGAATGTACGGGTCGTGCACAGTGATTACACTCGCTCCCTTGAGATAGTCGGCAAACAGCCCCTCGTAGGACACGCCCGCAGCGTTTTCTGGAATCGTTGCGTGCTTTCCCGATTCCAACGCGGCCTTCTTTTCCTCGTCGACGGTGGGAGGAGAATCAGCGGTTATGGGAAGTGGTTCAACCGGGGTTTCCTCGGTCTTATCCGACAAATGCCCGGTAAGATTCGGATGCCGGATCTCCTCTAGGGTCCGAACAGCGACTTTTTCGCTACTCTCTTGATCGTGATAGGAGAAATCGACGGGACTAAAGGTTGTGTCGATCCGCATCATGTGGTCTTTGACCCTCTTCCTCCCTTCCATGGCAAAGGTTAGAATTTCCGCCGCCTCTTCTTTGGTGCATTCTCCGTGGGGGTAGATCACCTTCATCAGCCCCGAGACGGTCTTATGAATGCCATCCCGATCCCGCGTGGATATCTCGCTATCCAGCTTGAAGTATTTCGAGTAGGCGTGCGACTCGTCAAAGTTTCGAAGCTTCTTCATGATCTCGGCCAGATAATCCACGATGAAGCCGAAACCATTGGTGAAGAGTTCCGACCGGATGATGCTGGTCTCCCAGCCGGGGCTGTAGAAGTGCAGACGGTCAATAAACGCCGAGTCGATATATTTATCCGGCAGATCGTCGAAGAAATGGGAGTGCTTCAGCATGTAGGCTACCGATTTCCGGGTATTCCCGAGAAACGACATGGACGCCTCCGCTCCCAGCATCTCGACCCCGCGAGAGAAGGACTTGTTGGCCATGTAGTTCTTCATGATGTCGATCAGGTTCTTATCGACTTTCTTATCCTTTCCGGCGAACTCGTCGAAGGCGACCGAATCCCAGTAGCCGACAAGACCCAGTTTCCCGGTAGCGTTGTTGACGAAGAGCTTCGCCATAGTCACTTCTCCACCGGAAACCATCATTCCGTGCGGGGAAAACTCGGAGAAAATGTGGCTCTTCCCGGTTCCCTTCGGTCCCAGCTCGATATAGTTGTAGTTACGTTCGCAGAAGGGGACCAATCGAACCAGCTGCAAGAGCTTCTGACGCCTCCCGAGCATTTCAGGGTTGAAGCCGATGCTCTGGATTAGGGTGTCGATCCATTCATCCGTCGTGAATTTCTTTCTCGTCTCCTTAAACTCATCAAGATCCGCATGTGAAACCTGAATCGGCTTCAGGGTATCTATTGTCCAAGGGCTGCCCTTTGCGTCGTCTACGGCTTCGTACTCAATATCCGAGATACACCATACTCCGCCGACCAGAAGCTTCGGATGTTTCTTCACGTAGTCTGAATCAATCTGAACCTTTTTGATTCCGAGATTGGAAAACGAGGCCTCGTAGATGTCCGATTTCTCATTCAGTTCCACGCTGACCTTGTCGATGACCTTGTGCCGCCCCTTCTCCTTGATCGTCGACTTGATCAGCCCTGACTCGTTCCGGTTTACATAATGTTTGGCCAGGATGCTCTTAACGGTCTCGATTCCGGATTCGATGCTGTCCGGCTCGTCGGTAGCGCAATACTGGCCGAGGAGGTATTCGAGCACATAGGAAGGAACGATCGCGTTTCCCTTGAGGGTCTTCGTCAAATCCTTGCGGACAATGAGTCCGGGGAAGTTTTCGATGATTTTTTGGTCGATCATGGCAAAAGTGGTTAAAATTCAAAGTCGGTCTCGAAGGCTTTCTTCAGGCGGTAGGTAAACTCTTTGTAGACGCTATAACGGTTACTGTTTGAAATCTTTTTTTCTAATCGCAGGAATACTTCGGAGTTCTGGTGTTCCGGCCGATCTGCGGTCTTACTAAAGTGAAAGACCTCTTTTCGCTCCCGCAGGCGAGGCTCCTGTTCGCCGGAGTCGAAGAGAATTTCTTTCACTTCTGAAAGGGTCTCTCCATCCTTCGAATAGAAGCCGACCCGCAATTCACAGCCCAACAGTTTGTCCACTGCGGGTTCTTCCTGATAAAATGTTATCTTCGCCTGAGATGTGGTTATCAGCGTCGAGCCCGACCGAATTACATCGACCTCCACCACTCCGACATCATCTCTCCTCGCCTTGTTCACGACGAGGATAGGAATGACGACCTCCTGCAAGCTGGCTCCGCCGTGAACATACCGGGCTCCAGATCCCTGTTTGCGATACCGATTGATGGATTTCGGCAGAGCGACCTGGTAGTCGCCTCCGAGTCCGACTTGGCTGGCGGTCCGGAGCCATGTTCCGGATGGAGCCTCCATGTCCTCGCCAAGGGCAAAGCGCCGATTGACCATTCCCACAGCCTTTCCGCCCGGAGTTTCAGTGAAGTCACTTTCGCCCGGTGGTTCGTCTTGGTAGAGAAAACCGTGATCGGCGGTGATGATCGCATTGCTGCCATTCACGGCGGCCACTTTTTTGAGAATATCGATCAGCGTGTCGATTTCCTTCCCCGCTGCTGAAAACACTTCACCCTCGGTTTCCCGCTTGTCTCCGACATGGTCGATCCCGTTTTGATAAATATAGATGAGGTCATGGTCCCTGGAGAGGGTCCGGCCCTCGTCTTTCGCATTCATTTGCAGGAAATCCTGAGCTTTTACTGCGGTGCTTCTGGGTCTTTCTGCTGAGAGGATAGCTTTTCGCGCTTCCAAGCCGGAGGTTCGCTGGCCATCCGCTTTCGCCTCTCCCGTCGATGGATCGACTTCCAGAGACTCATGGGGCAAAAGAGCAGCCATGCCGAGCTGTGTGTACGACGGAAGAACGCTCACCTGATGGTCCAGCCGGGATCTAAAACGATTCTCCCGCAGAATCCGCTGGTGGAGTTCTTCGGCAACCTCATAACGAAGAGCGTCCGAGATAATGACAAAGAGCTTGTTCCCCTTTGCGAGAAACGGTGCGACCTGATCCTGATAGAACCGTGCCTGATATCGGCATCCTCCGGGTGGCCACGCGGTTTCAGCCTCAACTGCATGCTGGAAACGATCCCCCAGCCGAAGTAAATAATCGTTGGTGTAGTGCTTTTCCACGGCCTCCCGCACGCCATCCATCAACGTCGCTTGGCGGCTCCGGGTCAGGTGGTAGTGAAAGTGACGGTAGAGTTGATCCACCTGCCAGTATTTTTGCGTATACCGCTGAACGCCATCCTTGGCATCGTCAAAACCCAAATCCAGATTCTGAATCGTTTCTGTGAGTCTTCTTGCTGCTAGGAGTGCCGCGTAGATGCTGGCGTATTTTTCATACCAGTAAGAACTCTCCCGCCTCTCGACGACATGGCGTAGCGCGTCGTAGTTCATCCGTGCGGCGAGAACGGCGTCCCGCAACTCGACGATGACCTTCTGTTCTATCGCCTCAAACGCGTCTGTATCGAGGACCTCAGCGTAGCCGTCGATATCGTGAAGAGCGGATCGGATGTTCAAGTCCGCCTCCAGTCGCGCAGAAGTCTTTTCGAAGGTTGCTCTGTGGCGATTGCTGTCCTGCCAACGATTGATAAAGACCCTTGCATCCTTTCCGAGCGTTACTTGCTTCCCGCAGGGGGCAGCAGCCAAAAAGGCCTCGATTGCGAAATCCAATACGGTAGGCGATTCGGATCGGTATCCGTATCGACGAGCGACACAGTCCCATAGAAAGCCAGCCAACCCGAACTTTTCGATCGCCTGAACCTTGTCCCCTTTGTCTTCGGCGACATCCGATAACATCGACAGCAGGCAGGCCTCGATCGTCGCCTCCTCCCGGCAAACCACGCTCAGCATTTTCAGGTGCCAATCGTTTTCGTGGTCTTCCCTGTGCATTCGTTCCAGCAATCTCGCCTTGCGCTCCATGCTGTTGAAGAACTCCCGGTGCTCTTCGACGAAAGCCCGATGCTCCTCCTGCCAGCCCATCTCCTGAAGGACCAAAGAAATCCCGTCGGCGTGAAAGACATGGTGGGCAAGCTCCAGATCCAAAAACCAGTTCTTCTTATGATTCGGTCGCTTATAAGGCATGTAGACAAGAAACCTCCCATTCGGAGATTCCCGGAGCATCCGATGCTTTAGCCCGAACTCATTGTTTGCGACTTCGACCTTCTCAATCCCGTCGGAGGTGTAGCCAGCGAACTCTTCACGCATCTCGCCTTCCGGATCATACCAGAAGACCAGACGGTGCTTCTCGAAGATGTCGTTCAGGCTGTTGGCGACGCTGCTCATGGTAAAGAAGTTAATTCCCAGTTACGATGGTGTAATTCCACCGCTTGGAGCTTGCTCCGATGAAAGCTCAAGCTTGATCTCTTGCAGCTCATCCGGGAGCTGGGCGAGCGAGGCATTTCCGATAATCTCCTTCCACAGTAAGTATACTCTCGTCGTCGGTCGTTCGGGGATGTCTCCTCCAGGAGTTTCTCCGTCGATCAAGGCAGCCCTGCGGATTGCCTGCGGCACATTACCCAACGTAAAATGACGATGATCCAGATTCTTCTTATTGTAGGAGCCAAGGATCTCTCTCAGTAAGTCTCCGATCGAATCCGCATCCGTGATTTTCGATAACCTGCTGTCATCGGCAGGCACATGGTGGAGTATCAGCCAAAACTCAAAGCTTGGATGGCTAATCGCTAACCGGACTCCTTCTTGACGGGCTCTTGAAAGAGCTTTGAGGAATGAAGCTCGATGGTTGTCGTTGATATAATGGTCCGTATCCAGGACCAGCCACCGCTGATCATAATCCTCAAGGCCTTCGACGGCCAACAACCGATTCAACACATGCTCAGCCGAGGAGGTGCCATCCTCAGTCGGAATAACCCTCACCTGAACGCGGGTGCCATAGAATGCCTGTTTATAAGCTTTGAAGTATTGATCCGGTGCGTAGGTGTCGTCGCAAGCGACCAGATACAAGCGATCGTCTCGATAAACCTGTTGGTCTCGATTGAGGGGACGTGGCTTGCGAGACGAAACCATTACAGCGCTACTTTCTCTTTTTCCATGAGTCGTTCGACATCTCCGAGAAATGGAACCGCCCCGAAACGGCCCTGCAGGTAGTGCTTGTCCAACCTGAGGTCGTTCCGAACCTTGTAGTCCGACAGAGAGTATAGCTTTGTAGCACCATTTCGATCCTTTTCGCTAAACCAGATCTCGTCACGCCGTAGCAAATCCTGGTCGAGTAGGTTTGATTCGTGAGTGGTCACGATAAGTTGCCGCCTCTCACCACCGCATCCACTCAGGAAAAACTCCATGAATTTAAAAATCAGAAGCGGGTGCATGCTACGCTCGACCTCATCAATGACGTAAACTCCGCCATCCTTGTGGAGGCGATGCAACGCGGGCAGAAGATTGAGAAGCCGACGAGTTCCGTCCGACTCTTCGGAAAGATCGAACCGAACAATATTTTGACTCTCGTGGCGGTGGAGGGATTGAATGGTCAGAAGGAAGTAGTGATGCTTTCCGGCCTTTTCGATCAAGACTTCTTTGTCTTCACCGAGCCCCACAATCGATTTGCCCTCCTCTTCCGTATTTTGAATCACCTTCCCAAACAGATCCCGGGGTAGCATGAGTTTCAGCTGCTCTTCGGATATTTCTTCCTTCGATACGTTCAAATCATCGATTCCGGTCGATGCTGCTTTCATGAACTCGCTGGCAAATTCTTTAAAATCGCGGTCTTCGCCAAGAGCATGTCCCAAGGGCCAGTAATTCGCATCCGGGCTGACAAAATTGAGTCCCCGTTTAAACCATTCCAACACCGCCCCAATCGGTTCGCTGATATCGGATTTTTCGAGTGTGTCTCGAATAGTAGCCAAGAACGTCTTCTCTTTCGGGCCACCGACTGTAATTAAAGCGTCGAGTTTTTTACTGCTGCCAGCCAAACCGGGTCCAACTATATTAACCGTCCCATCTTCGGTTGTCTCGCGCTCGTAGATAACCTTTTCCTTTCTGCCATGAATCGCTACGAGCCACTCCTCGACAACGGACTCATCGTCTACGACGATTCCGTAGCGAAAGAGTTGGTCGGCACAGACGAACTGCAGGTCAAAGACGCTGTTCGCCGCCGGGTCCTTGAAACGAAATGGATCTCTCCCGGTTCCTTTTCCTTTCCCACGGCCTTCAAGCGCCATCAAGCGCAGGTATTCCAAGGCTTTGAAGAAGTTCGACTTCCCCGCACCGTTCGCACCATAGAGCACGCCAGCACGCAGAACGGAGGAATCCGATCCAGGGATTTCCACTAGATGGTTGTCATGCGTTCCGGAGAGCTTGTTACTGGCGACCAGCGAGAAGGTCTCTTCCTCGGAAAACGAGCGGAAGTTTGAGACTGTGAATGTTACGATCATATGAGAATTTGCGATTTACTCACACATCCTTCGGGTTTAGGGGCATCTTTTCAATAGTTTTTCGTCATTATCCGAGATTTTATCACATTTGTGGCGATCAGCTCACCCCCGGGATCTTGGCTAGGGCTGAGCCGAATTTCGGGTAGTTTTGCTTCACGCCGTCATCGAGGTCGATTTCTAGGCGTTGTTGGGCGAGGGGTAGAATGACGTCGCGCTCCCAGTCGGCGAGTTCGGTGAGGGATTTCTCGATCTTGGCTTGTTCCTTGGTGGCGGCGGTCTTGTCGCGGGCGCTGGTGGACTCGCTAGCGAGGATCTCTATGAGGTGCTGGCGGCGGTTCTGCAGTTTGTTTTGGAATTCACGCAGGTATTCACTGAGCAGAAGATTCACAGTGTCGCGGTTGTAGCGGTGCAGGTAGATGAGCGCCTGGAAGCTTTTCTTGGGACTCTGGAACAGCCAGTAGATAGGCCGCTTCTTGTAGGTCTGGAGGTGGTCCTTGTAGAAGTCGCCGACGAGATACTTGCGCAAATCCTTGCCGAGGGATTCTTCGATGAATTGGAGGTTCTCCCGCAGGGTAGCTTCGCCGAAGGTGACCTTCAGGAATTCGCGGAATCGAGCCACGATGTCGTCCTCGAACCATTCGCCATCCAACACCGGGATGATGTTGTCGGGGTCGGGAAGGTATGAGTGGCTAGTGGTTGGTGGCTGGTGGCTAGAATCTAATTTGTCCGAATCTTCACTAGCCCCTAGACCCTGACCACTAGCCACTGTATTCGCCCTTTCCGCAACGATCCGGTAATAATCTTCTACCGTTGCTCCGGCGTCGGCCAGCACCAACCCCGGAACCTCAAGCGAATACCTCCCAAACATGCAACCGATGGCATAGGAGATGAAGGCCGCCATGTCCTTGCGGGGATCAGCCCGAGCCAGGGTGATTTCCTTCTCAGGCACTTCGGGTGTCAACTCGTCTTGCAGGCCATAGGCGTCGATCCAGAGGCGGTTGTTTTCCTCCTCCAACTCTTTCATCCGGGCGATGTTGTCCCGGCAGTAGCGGTCCCAGTTTGCCCAGGTTGTTGCGAGGGTCTCGGCTTTCAGTTCGTCGCGTAGGAGTGGGAGGTCTTGAAAGTCCCAGCTGGTTTCGAAGTTGTCCCAGTCGGCTTGCGAAATTGAAATTAAGATTTCGATGACACTACTAGCCTCCGGCATTTTTTGGGGCAGTGGAATAGCCTTAATATCAATCAATTGGGCATGAAGAGTTGGATTTAATACTGGTAGAATTCTCAATGAGAAAGAACTGTTAAGTAGTCCTAAAAATAGTTGAATATCAGAAGAGATTTTCGGAAAAACAGATAGTCCAGTCGCATCAAATGTTGTATCTGGTGGCAAATAACGAAAACCCGTCCCGGAACTTGTGATATCAGTCCATGTGATTCCTTCACGGTACCAAAGTTCCTTTGGGATGATTCTAGCCACACTGTATGACCTATAATAGTTACGTGCATTCTCTGACCAATCAACAACATGGAGCATGTTGCCGTACCACTTGCGGAACGAACCTCCCTTCGCGTAAAACAACCACTTTAGGTTTTTACCAATCTTAGGCGAAGAAACTTCCCAAAAATAACGAACAAACCGTTCATTATCAGAGGTCACATTCTTACCTTCCCCCTCAACTGCATTTCTCAGTTTGTTTCTATCAAATGAATCAAAAACCTTTTCACTGACCCAATACGCAATCGGGCTACCAGGAATTTTCTTAAAGTCAGAAGCCGAGGCGCGAAAAAAACACCGTTTAGCTTTTTTAGGCACTGGTTGAGGACTGGTTGTTGATATATCAGAATTCATAGCTATCAAGCAATTGGAAGAGTCTTTCGACGATGACTTATTTCGAATCCATCAGGAACGGGTTTAAAAGGATGTCGAGGGGATCGATGGCTGCTTTGAAAAGAGCGAATGGCTTCTACATCGATCTCGCCAACAACGAAGTAATCTTCGAGACCTCCTTTTACGCGAATAATATCGCGAGTCCACGAATCTTTATAGGGTGCCCGGATTCGGCTATCGCCGTGATCGCGATGATTGCATTGAACGATGAAGGCATGAATATCCAATGCGGCAGATTCAACCAGGGAACTAAAGCTGGCTGTATCCTGATTCCATTCAGGAACAAAGAGCGCATCGATCCGTCCGCGCAGAGCCGCCCTGTGGGCGATATTTGTCAGTTCGCTACAGACCAAAATGGAAAAGAGAAATCCCCCGTGATCGATCAAGGGTGGTGTCGTCCAGCGTTTTATCGGGACCAGGGTCTTTCCGGCGATTCGGAACAATTCGTTCTCTTCGTGAATGGCAGGCGTTTGTTTGTCCTGCCGATAGATCATCGTCGTTGGGAAACCCAGTGCATCATGGGAAAGAGCAGCCCAAACCTGATTTGCAACTCGACTAGATGGGCGGAGTTGGTAGGCGATTCCAGAAACTAGAGAAATCCCTTTTCCCTGCAATTTTCCAGCGGCAGCGAGAAACCAATGAGCCGGAAGTGCAACTTCCGGAAGAATGAGATAGTCAATTTTCGTGCGACTGGAAAGAACCGCATTCAGTAGATCGTTGAGTCGAGGTAGCCGGGTGCTGTCAGGATCAGGATCCGACGTGATCGAAGCAGCCCAGCTCCCTAGGTCCGTCTTCCAACTGGCAACAGCAATGCGAAGCTGTTTCCGTCTTCCTTCGCCGAAGGGGATGTGCACAAATGGCATTTTTCCATCATGAGACCTTTGCGGTAGCTGATCCGTAGGCTTGAATCCCCTGAACGCCAAAAGGCACATCGCAATGTCGGAGGCACCTTTCATTGAAAACGGATCGGAGTGAGTTAAATAGAGTTCCTGCAGACCGGGAGGGCGTGTTGGAAAAAGAAGTCCCTCAGATAGGTTGGTCGCATCTGGAAGTTTCTGCAGGTGCTCGAATCGCGACACCCCCTCGACAACGGCAGACGGAAGCCACTTCTCCGCGAGATTTTTCGAAAACCGCGAAATTGATTTTTTTGAGACCTCATGGCGTCGAATTCCGGAAAACGCAGGCGGCATCAGGGTGAGCTTGAGCGGGCGGTAGCCAAGGTCGCGCCTGATCAAGTCTCGATGAGCACTTTGAAGCTCCGCAAGAGACAAGTTAGGAAAAAGCTCGGAGCCATCCTTTATGAACTCGATCCACTCTCTCTTTTTTTCTCTGGAGATCCTCAGCGGCATCGCTGCTAAGGCGGCATCTTCCACCACAAGACTGATCTGGGCACGAAAGCTTTGTGCATGGTTAAGAGGATCCCAGACACCCTCCTCAGATCCTTCGAGCATTCCTTTGATGCGCGTTTTGATCTTGTATAGCTCTCCGCATACACCGTCCAAGGCTCTTAGCATTTCACGGAGTTGTTTCAAATCCCCGCAATTAACAGCAAGAGCCAATACCCGCGACAGATAGGTGTAGAAATCGAAGAATGTAGGAAGAACCAGGACATGGGCGGCAAATGCTTCAAAGAATGCATGACGCTGCGTCTCCCATTGATCGGCAGGTAAAGCCCGTGAGTATGCTTCGAAGTCTCGCAATTTCAGCGCAAAACCTGCCCGTCTCACGGATACCTTATCCGCTTTTCGCAGACTGTCTGCGGAAATTCCGCCCTTCTGGATCGCGGTAAGTAACCCCGCTTCGATATTCTGCTCGCTTGATGGCAAATCGGGAAGTGACCGCCATTCGCTGGTCCTTGCCTGTATTTCGTGCCGGATCGAGGCGAGAATGGAGTGCCCCGTTCTTCCCGATAAGAGAAAAGTTTTGTTCTTTCCGTTCTCAAAGGCAATCTCGCTGCCCTCTAGGTAGTCTTTTTTGTAGATCAGTTTATCGTGGTCCTTCGAGTCCCAAGACAGGCAACCACTTGATCGCTCACAGAGCCAGTCCCACACCTCCCGAGAACTCTTGAAACCGGTGCCGTTCTCCATGACGAGGATGATGTCGTCGACATAGCGTCCATAGTAGAGCGGAACCACTTCTTCTTCAATAAACCTGTCCAACCCGAACAAGGCGACATTCGCAATCAGTGATGATGCCGCAAGCCCTACAGGGAGCCCGGTTCCTAGCGGAGTCTGTCGGGCCCATTCTTGGAGGGATTGAATGAACAGGGTGTGTAAACGACCCTCGGACTCAGTCAATTCTACTCCGATCTCGGAGAGGAAACTCTCCTTTATCATGAAACTGACATCCAGTTTATGATAGAATGATCCAACATCCGCAGTGATTCCGACAATGCTCTTTTCGCTTTTGAGTCCTGTCTTCATTGCCTCGATACCATCGTCACGCCACCTGCAGTAAGCATGGAGGTACGGCACCGTAGACCCAAGAGATAATGGGTTGAGTCTTTTATCCTCGGTCCGCCGGAGTCGGTTTCCTCTCGCCGCTTCAGATAATTTTTCCTCAAACTTGTGCCCGACCTTTAAGATCCAGAGTGCCGCAAACACATGGAACTCGATGGGTAATGCCTCCATTACGCGAAACTCGGCGACTGGCTTTTCCTTTTCTCTAAGAAGAGCCTTCCAAATATGATTTTTCTGGGAGCTGATTACATCCGAATCCTCCTCTGCATAGTGGATTTTTTTTGGCACCAAACTGTAGGTTTTCCGATCACGCCCGGCATAGACCGAAGGCGCTTCGCCATTTTGAAGATCATGGCGAAGTGCCTCCAAACGGCTCGGCAGCTCACCTTCAAACTCGGACAGCGTCTTCCGCGCGGGACGGGCAGAATAAAATAGATCCACCTTTGCCTTCCGGTAGGCCAAGCCTAGATCTTCCATTCCGTACAGGTCTTGGGTGATTAGGTCATAAAGGTTCATGCGCTAACTTCCTGATTCATGTGACCAAGAGATTTAAGATACATACGCTCTTTTTCTGCTTCCGATCGCCCATCAAGAAGTCTGAAAAATGCACCAGCTCGATTTCCTCCAGGACAGTTCATAAACGTAAAAGCAGTCGCTTGCACCACCTCGCCACCAATGGTATCAAAGGCCCGTGGTCCTAAATGAATCATGCTCGCGAGAAAGCACCCATCCAAGAGCTTTTCACGCAGCTTCTCATACGAGGACAAGAACATCCAACTCTGCATCGTAATCATTGAATTGAAGCCTGATTTCAGGATGAATTCATTATTTCGTTCAATGAACATGGCAAACATGTCAGCCTTCGAGTCTTTATATTTCTCAGCGGACAAAGTCTTTATTCGACCATTCATGGCGCCACCTCCCATGTAGGGGGGATTAGCCACCGCACAATGATAACGTCGACTCAACATCTCCGTTTGACGCAGCACGTTCTCCACCTTCCGATGTGTTTCACGAATGAAGAGCTCCCCGCCCAGATCCTTGCTTTCAATCGCTTCACGCAGGAAACTGACATCCTTAACCACAGGCTGAATAAGCGAGCCAAAGTTCTTCGCCTCATCAAACTGATGCATGAGGGTCAGCACTGGAGCCGTAAATAACTCACCAATGTCCAATGCATCCATGTAAGTTTTCAACTCGCCCTCCTCGAAATGAATCTCCTCCAAGCAGCAGATTCTAGGGACTAGGGGCTGGGGGTTAGGGGTTAGAGCATCACTAGACCCTAGCCCCTGACCACTAGCCCCTCCACCTCGAAGCTGTTTCCGTAAAAAGCGCTTCGAGTGCTGCTGCGCCTTCATCATTAAAGCAAAGTAAGCCAGTTCGGCGGCCCGCTCGTCGATCTCCACTCCGTGGAGGTTCTTCGTCAGGATACGTCCTGGGATGCTACTTGGCTCATAGCCTTCCTCCTCGTAGATGGCGTAGAGAAGGTCGAAGGCATAGGTCAGAATGTGTCCAGAGCCGCAGGCGGGGTCAATCAGACGGATCTCCTCTGGGGAGGAGACCGTTAAGGGGCTAGAGGCTAGGGGCTGGGGGCTAGTTTGTTGATCAGAGAATTGAGCATCTTGCCGATCTCCGCGTGAAGTTCGAGTAGAGGCTGCAGTTCCGACTCGGAGAGGTATTGCAGGTTTCTTGCGATCAGTAGTTGTGTCTCCACTTCCGCCAACGACCCCCGAGCTATCGAGAGGAAGTTCTTGAACTCCGCCGTCCCCTTCCGTGCCTGTCCTTCCGCTATGTTTGACGGAATCGACACTGCCGCTCGCCTCACTTGGTTGGTCAGACCGTAGATTTCCTCCCTTGGAAACCCCTTGGTCACCTGGTAAACCTCCGTAACCAGAAGCATCGCTTTCTGCCACACGATCAGATCTTTGTAACTGTTCACTTTCATAATCGTTCTCACTAGCCCCTAGCCCCTGACCACTAGCCACTCCTCCAGACCCTAACCCCTGATCCCTAGCCCCTTCGCCCGCAATGTAGTAATCCATTCTCTCGATTAACTTGGAATGGGGACGGCTCTGCATCCACAACCTCCCGAGCGAGTTCTCCACCATATAGCGGACGATCCAGTGCGGGGTGAAGAGCTGGGTGACGGCGGGGATGTCCTCCTTCGGCACCGCTTTTTTGCGGGCCATGACGGCATCCTTCTTCTCGGCAATGTAATACTGGTAGAGCCAGCCGATCAGCTCGACTTCCTGGCAATCCTCGTCGGTGATGGCGGTGCGAAAGCCATTCGCGAGCGATGCCTCCGAGAGCAAATCGACGGGCAACAGCAGCTCGGTGTAGTCGGCGATCTTCTCGAAGACAAAGGGCATGAGTTGGTGGTAGAAATTACAGACAACCACGATGAGCATTCGATACACTTCCGCTTGCGGATCCGAGGACGGCACCCGGCCATCGAAAAGGTCGTTCATGCGCCGGGTATCCACCCGGAGACCCTCCGGGATCCAGCCATTCCGCGCCTGCTGGAGCAGCTCCGGCTGCGTATTGCCCGGCGTAGCCGTAACCACCCGGCAACCAAAGGGGTGCCGATCCGCTGCATCCATAAAGCGCAGTGCGGCCAATCGATTGAACCAGGTATAAGCGACCCGCTCGATCAACAAGGTTTCGTTCTCCTGCTTCAGCGCCTCCCGCAACTGCTTGACCTGAGCCGCCCGCTCCCGCAGCTCCACGCTGTCAGAGGACAGTACATACTGAAGCCGCGCCCCGACTTGATCGATGAGGTCAACCCGCGCCTTGGCGGCAAATTTCTTTAAAGCAGAATGATTCATACCTTTGGGAAGATTTTCAGTGGTTCTCTATGTCGCCGGGCAATTTTCCTGATGTTTTCTCGATACGCTTTTCATCAGAGCGCACTCGCCGTTCCAGCTTTCGGATATCCTCTTCAGCAGGAAGATCCTCTGGTTTAATTCCACGTTGGCCCAGCATCCGCCGGACACTCTCGTTGTTTTGGACATGTTCTCGGGTAATCCTGATTTCTCCTGAAAGCGAGGATTCGGCGACATTGTGATTCGTCATCTCTGTAGCGAGATTCTTTGCAGCAATGGTCAACGTAGGAAGAAAATCGGCTAAAGGCCTTGATCTGATAATCCCATACTTTTCCTTCATCGACTGGGTGGAGTTCCCGCCAAATAGGGCGGCGTCACCTTTCGATCGAATTCGGCCAAAACCGGGGTCGTCTACGCCGCGCTGGTAGATATTGTCGGACAACGTCTTCTCAGACTCACGAAGAAGCTCCCGAGCATCCATTCTCGCCTGCAGTTTGAGTCGGTCCTCAATGAGCTCCTGCTTGCGGGTTTGAAGGGCGAAATAACTCTGCGCGAAAGCAACGGCTTCCTTTCGCGGGTCGCCATTCTGGGCTATCAGATAACATGCATAACGCGTAAGCATGAAATCCTCGATTTCCCTCTGGGCACCACTCCCCAGCCGGACCATTTTCGTGACGCCACGAAAATGGTTCTCGGGGTCATAACCCGTTGACTCACAGGATACTGCCGCTCTTGAGATCGCAGATTTGAAGTTTTCCCATCTTTCGTAGCCGAGAGGTTTCTGAAGCTCCCGTGCAAACCAAAATTCGACCTCCTCACCGGGCACCGTTTGAGCGATCTCATCCAACGTCTGCTTCATTTCAACGATCTGAGATGTTTTCATTATTCCTCCAGGTTACAGGGTGATTTTCCGGTTTTCCTTTAATTCTATCGAGTAGGCCTCTCGGATCGCGTCGAGATACGCCTGAAGATCTTCTTGGTTCTCGATGGTACCTTTCGAGTATTGGATCGTCAGTGACCGCTTGGAAACATACCGCGAAGCCGATTCCTCGACACCTTTCGCCTTGGCCTTTTCCGCGTTGATCTCGTTGAGAATGGCGATTTGGCGTTGATAGCCATCGGTCGAGTAGCGCGCCAGCTTGTCCCGAACAACCGCGAGAAGGGTGGCACTCTGGATCTCTTCAAGGGTGGTCTCCGACTCCCGGAAGATCTTCGCCTTTTCGGAGTCGTTGAGATCCGAATATCCATCCAGGGTTTCGATGTTCGACGCGAGATTGCGCACTTTGGCGACGGCAGACTTCCGCTCTTCGTCAAGTGATCCTTCGACCCGTTTCGCCATCGACTCCTTCAAAGCCTTGGCCTCCTGAAGCACCGAACCCCGGTAGGGCGTTTCACTTTTGAGAAAGTCCTGAAGCCGGGCCGCTTCATCCGGAACGATGTCCGTCAAATTGGCTCGATGATCGCGATAGAAGGTCTGAAGCTCCTGATACACCTCTTTCTGCTGCCCGGCCATGAACTTCTTGATCGGGTCGATCAGGTCCTCCTTCATGTCGAGCCAATCATCCTCGATTGAGCCTAAATCCTTGAGAAAGACCGCGTAACTCTTGTCGGACCATTCTTTGATCGATTCGAGGGGCTTTCTTAGTTGAGCAACGAAAGGGAAACTCTGCGTACGCTCACTGATTTGTTCCAGTTTGGCAATTTCGAGATGGAGAGCTTCGAGGAATCGCTGCCCGACCTCTTTGGCCTCGGTTGCATTGTTACTCTCGTCGAAGAATTCGCGATGGAATTTCTTGAGCTTCTGAATCGCAGCGGCGTCGAAATCTTCTTGAAGAAAAACAATGGTATTCCCGAACTGCCGATTGTTCGTCAGGTGCGTAAGTGCCTCGTCCTTTTCCAAGATATTGGAATCGGACCGAAGCTCGACTTTACCCCGCATAAACAGCTTGGCCACATTGGCCAAAATGGCGGCCTGATACCATCCGTAGGGTCTGATGGAAAAATGAGCGATCAGGCTACTCACGGTGGGTCGCTCGCCGGATCCCTGTTTGCGTCGGATATGCGTGAGGAGTTCGTTTTCGCTTTCGCTGAGTGTTCCCTCATCATGCCGAAATAGGTCATCTCCCTGGTCGGAGAGAATATTCCGGACACTCTCTTCCTTAAAAACGGCGCGGAGCATCTTCAGGTTCGGATACGCGTAGCGAACCAGCTGCTGAAAGGCCGTGATCACCCGCCCCTTGGGATCGGATCCGAGCCCGGTTACCTCGGAGCCGTTTACGATGGCCTTGGCCCCGGAAAGCATCTTGTCCAGTCGTTGCTTGATATCGGTCTTGCGAGCGATGTTTTGATGACCCTTCTCGGCCAAGATACGGAGACGGCTGTCGGCGGTTGATGAGTCACGGTTCTGCCGGATATACTTGTCTGTTTTGACATAGGTATTGAGGTCGGAGAGGAGGCGGCGATCCGAGGGTAAAAGTATCAGAAGTTCGGGTTGGGCCATCCCGTGGCTAATCAGCGTAGCCTCGTCCCCATGGAACTCGTTCATAGGAGTGATAATGTTGATCGCCAATTCCTGTTCCCGGCCCTTGAACATCACCCCATCCAGTTTTCGAGTGAACAAATAATCCTGGTGGTTGTCTTCGTGGCGGATTTTTGTCTCACGAATGATTTCGTCGTAAAGGATGTCGGCCGCCAAGCTGGCGACTGCCGTCTCATCGATCTCCATCGCCTTGATCTCGTTCTCTACATCCTTTTCGTCATCGGTCAGGAATTCGTAAACCTCCCCGGTGCGTTGAATGTAGACCTCCTGCTCCAGACGGTTTAACGCCTCCTGCACAGCTTTCTGGTGTGCAGCGAGGTCCAAGTCGAAAGAATCGACCATGAGGATCGCGATATTCCGAGCCGTCCCCTTGAATCCTTTGACATATTTGACCAGGAAGAGCGCTTTCAGGACTCGAATCGCCAGTCCATCCGAAAGGTTTCGTTCTGCAATGAGGATACTTTGCTGATGCTGCGGCTTGAGCACAGATCGAATTCCCTCGTAGGTCAGATCAAAGGTGGCCAATTGGCCAAATCGGGCGTCCGCGATTTTCTTGATGACCTCCTGAAAAACACCAAGCATAGAGCGCTCGCCGACTGAGGCATGTTTTCCTGTAAACGCATTGTGTGTTGAAAGTCCGTTGATCGCCTCTTGAAAGAGATCGTATTGATAATGGACAAACGGATACGAATGAAAGAATGCCTCTTGATTCGGGTAGGTCTTGTAGGTCTTCGAGTCAGAACTGAACTCAAATAGAGTCCGAAAATTTGCTTTCTCCTTTTCGTAGAGGCTCTGGAGACTTTCAAAAACGACAGCGTCCTCCGTCTTTTTCGCCAGAAGGCGCTTCTGAATCACTTCAGATACATTCTGGCTCGTCAATGGCAGCCGAAGTTTAAACCGATCCATGATCTTCGAAAAGTCCGTGGAGGTATGAACCTTGGCCATGTCCCCCACAACGGTGCTCATGTCGGCCTGCGATGTGACCACGATCCAGGCTTGGCCCTTGCATTTTGTGGCGAGACTCTCCGCGATGGTCTGCAGATTCACCATCAACTTTGAATTGTCGGCGATATACTGCCCGACCTCATCGACGAAAAAGTTGAGTCGGAAGCCGGGCTCCTGCGAGTCCACATAGTCCTTCACCATATTGGCGAAATCCTCAATCGATACCTTGTGGCTCTCAAAATACCGATCAAGGACCTTGAGTCCCTCTTCTTTGTTTCCACCAATCACTTCGGCATAAGCCTCAGCGAACGGTTCCGCATCGAGGCCATGGGCAGTTTCCCTTCCGGTCTCCCAGGGTTCACCCGACGCTTTTTCGAACGCATCTTTAAAGGTTTCGTATTTCCCTTTCTTCGTGAGCACTCGCTCGAACTCGGCGATATAGGGCTGCTTCGGATAAAAACCCTGCATCTCGTTGAACACTTTGAGAAACACCGAGAGAATTGCATCGAACTCCTGCTTGCTGATCACATCGGCCTTTTGATCGATGTTGAAAAGAATGCTCTTGGAGGGAATCTTCGCGGCTTTTTTAACTTCTGCCCTAAGCATCTCGTCCTCGATTTTCTGTGCGAAAATCTGACTGGCGGGAACTCCATCGATGTCACGGTCCTGTAAAACAATGGACATCATCTTGAGAAGGTGGGACTTTCCGGAACCGAAAAATCCGGAGATCCAAGCACCGATATCGAAGTTGCCGGAATTGTAGGCCTCAATGAATAGCGCCAGATGTTTTTCGACCTCCTTCGTGATGATGTATTCTTGCAGCTCATTCTCGATGTGCGCTTCATCATCGGCTTTGATCACCCCCTCAATGGGGCGGTCGATCGGCTTGGCAAACAGTTCTTTGATCTTCATGATTAGAGGAGGTGGTCTTCGATGTTAAAGGCCCGGTAATATTTATCTTCGTTCAGGTCTCCGAATAGGTCGAGTGACGAGCCACGGCCATCGGTGTGGGTGTAACGACCGGGGAAAAAGAGAAGAGTGGGAAAGTCCTTGGCGATCTTCTGCAGGTTGCTTAAGACATTGTGGGTGCGAACAAACGGGTAAACTGCACCGACTCCAGAAATGAAAAGAATCTGAAGGCCATCGATACTCCCAATGCGATCGCAAATGGCCGGAATCAGTTTCGTTTCCGAATCGGTTAAATTCTGGAGCTGAGTTTTAAACTTCTCCTTGCTCATACCTGCTTCGGAGCCAAGCAATTTTTCCCACTTGCCCCTCTCTTTAATGATCTCAATGACGAGATCGTAGAGATTGATTTCCGTTATTTGGATCCCCTGGTTTCGCAGCCGGGACAAAAGATGCCTCGTCTCTTCGACAACGGCAGTCTCCTGATCCGGTTCATAGGCGAAAATAAAGAATGGCACTTCCCCACTGATGCCTTCCATTTGTAAAAACGAAGAACTGGATAGGATTTTCTCGGTTCGGGAAAATCGATCCGCAATCGATCCACGTTTATTAACTTCTGGCTGATAGTTCATTTCTACAAAAAGGCTTCACGGTAAATTTCTCCCTCGATCCGAAGGATTCGATCGATCGTCGAAGAGATTGGGATTGGGGTAATGCGGAGCTCCTTCGTTGAGCTTACAAGGCCAGCCTCGGCAAGAATCCGAAAAATCACCTGCCGGGTCTTTTTCCGAGAGGACTCGGAGATCTCCTCAAGGCTGGGGAAATCCGCAGAAGCCTGATTCCAAAACGCGTCGAACTCCTGAATGGTAACTTGGGAATCGAAAACCACAACCTTCTCGGCGAGGACGGATCGGATGAAGGCAAACAAGAAGGCATAGCACTTGCAGCATGCGATAAGGAGAATGGCCTTGCGATCATCCGTCTGGCTTTCGAGAAAAATTTCCTGCGATTCGCCTGACAGTCTTTGAAGCCTTTGCCTGACCTCCCGGAGAACGCGCTTCGAGCTGGCCGCAGAGTTCTTTTGAAAGAGGTTCTCCTGAAGCACTTGATCTTCCACTAGGTTCCAATCTCCCACGGACTGGTAAAGATCCAGAGCAATCTCTGATTCACGCAGCCCCAAGGCTACAGCCGTTAGGGACAGCTTAAAATCTCGGGAATTGGATTTCGCAGAATTCATTCCTTATCCCTCCGTGCGAGCCCTTATCAACAACCCCACCGAAACCTCCAAATCGGCCACGGCGACGATCTTTCCGCCGACTTCAGCAACCCGGTCGGACTCGTCTAAAGTCGTATCGTTTTCGTAAGGCACGGCAACGATCACGGTTTCGAGATCGAGTTCCTTTTTCAGGAGTTGAACCGTGGTAACGGTGCGGTCCCAGTCGCGGTTGATGTTGTATTTGCACTCGACTCCGATGCGGGGCGGTCCTGGGAGGAGGAAGTCGCAGATGAGGCTACCCTGACGATAAGCCCGTTCGAAGAACCGCTCCGTCCCATCGAGTGCTTTCGCCACATCTTCGTTGAAAGTGACCGCCATCGATTTAACTTCAAGATACCGTTTTACCCGGTCGATCTCATCTTCGGGTGTCGGAATCTCCGGAGAGGCGGGTTGCTCGGGCAACTCGGCAATCTCGGAATAATCGTAGGCCGAAAGCAGCCTCTGTTTTTCTGCAGCCGTAGGCGATAGTTCCTTCATGAGTCGGGAAAAAGTGAGTTGGCGAGGGCGAGCTTTTCCGGTCAGAATTCGCGAGAAACTCGACTCCGTGATCCCGATTTTTGAGGCCAGGGCTTTCTGGCGGAGACCCCGGTCATCGACCATCCGACGAAGTTCCCTGCCGAGAGCGGCGGTTCGGGGATCTTCAGGCGGGGTTGGCATGATCTGAGAGACGATACCTCCGCGGTGGAAAGCGCAATAAAAATTGCCGTTCCTGGTCATGATTCTTTGCTTACATCAGCGCACACCTTCTCGCTCATGACATGGCGAAGGCCGCCTCCTTTCGGAACGCGGCCTTCATTGGGTGCAGGGACAGGATTCGAACCTGTGACCTTCAGGTTATGAGCCTGACGAGCTACCGGGCTGCTCCACCCTGCAATAAAACTCTTAATAAGAGAGGAAAGGGGATGGAGCTGCAAGACAAAAAACGGAAAATTTTCCTTTGGAAGTGCGTTATTTTTATTGGGTGGCTGAACGCGGCTTCCGCCGGGTCGAATGCGGTTCCCGCTTCCGCTACCAATGCGGGTCGAAAGCGGTTCCCGCTTCCGCTACCGATGCGGATTTTTCGTGGCGGAATGGGGGATCTCCCGGTCCTTGCTATTGTATTGAGGCCGCAAGGGGGTCTCTAGTATCTTGTAACAGTTTTTCTTTCGTAGTCGGACCGGCTTGCCGTCTGATCCCTGCTATGGGAGATTTTGTCAAGGGAGTTTCGTCGTCTTCAATTCATAGTTT
>CAZWFJ010000060.1:0-21041 GCA_964633135.1 uncultured Puniceicoccaceae bacterium
TGTACCGAGGAGCCTGCGACGACAAAGCGAAGCGCCAATCCCTCCTCCTCCGCCATTCGACGCGCTTCGCTTGCTCATGGCAGGCCAGCAGAGTGCAAAACTACAATGAGCCATGAACTTGCCTGAAGGTTTCGCGTGCGTCGAATGCCCTGAGCCTGGTTCCCGTGAGCTTGTCGAATCGGTCGAAGGGCTTGCGCGGGTTTATATCCTCTTTTGTCGCAATGGGACTTATTACACGGGGCAAAGTGTGGACGTTCAATTGCGGCTCAAGCGTCATTCAGAAGGTGCTGGAGCCCGCCATACTCTTCAGTTGAAAGACTTCCGACTCGTCTATGTTGAAGGCCCAATGAGCAAAGAACTAGCCATCAAGCGGGAACGTCAGATCCGGATCCAATTCCGGCAACACCAGTGAATGAACGCCCAGCATCCCGCCTTTCTCCAGCGTCACCAACTGAAACACCGTTCCGGCTGAGGGTTGCCAGTCTTCCGGGCGAAATTCAAGGATCCCATCCGCGGCAAGTGAGCCTTCCTTCGCAATGCGCAACTGATTCTCTCCCGTAACCACGACGGATCCTCCTTCCAGCGACCAGTCCCCCGCAATGACCAACTCACCAGAACCCCGTAACAAAAGCGTGTGGCCATTCAGACTGACTTCGCCCCCGAAAACAAGTGAGGTCTGCCCCTCGGCGTCGGCAACCAAGTCCGACTCGACATCTACAGTTACATTAAAGTAATGAGTGCCGCGAAAACCTTCAAGGGTCGCCTCGCCGTCGTCGCCATTCAAAACGAGACTACCCTCTCCCACGAGACTATAGGAATGATCGCTTCGCAAACGCACACCCCGAACGCGCCAGGCACGGTCAAGGCTGACGCTGCTCGCGGCGTTGATCGCGCTCCCGAACACCGCAATTTCAGCGGCGGTATCCGGACGGTTCCAATAAAACCAATTATCGAGATCAAACCATGATCCGGATCCATTACGGGTCCAGTTCCTTAACAACCGCGAAGGGGGCTGGAGCGGTAAGGAGCCGGAGTCCAAAGAGAATGGCGCTTCCGGGACCGCTGCAATAAAGTTTCCCAACTCATCGAACCGGAGTATTCTCCCGCCCTGCTCCGCAATATAGACGTCCCCGGATTCCGCTTGTCCGATACCAACAGGATTGGACAAAGGCGAGCCGGCGAAACTCGATCCAAGGGCAAAGTCACCCAACGGCGCGGCAGCGTGCTGGGTCTGTTCACGGCGGAGAACACGGCCACCGGAAATCTCCAGAAAGTGATTCGGCCTGGCCGCCCGAAAATCGGTGATGCGGTGAAAAGTGATGAGATTGGAATCGTGTCCCTGCGGTGGTCGGTTGCCGCCTACATCAAAAGCCGTGCGAGAGGCGATCACCATGTCATCACCGTCAAAGTCAAAATTGAGGTATTGAAAAGCCTCATAGGCAAGATTCGAGCTGTAGAGAAAAATCTGTTCCACATCCCAATGGCGCAGGTCAACGGACGAGATCAAGGCGGCCGTGTTACTCGTGAGGCGATTTGTGGTTTCCCCGAAATGGGTAGCCAAAACCGGATTGGAAAGCATCCAAAATAGCCCGGAGACGTGATCATAGGCGGCGCCAAACTTTTTTCCGCTCCAGGTATGCTCACCCACTCGTCTTCGCCGGGATCAATGACCTCACGGGGAGGACCGGCCGACTGGACGAGCACCCCATAGTTGCGCGACAGCGTGACCAACGGCATACCTACCACTCCGGTGTGCGGCGACGCCACCACCAGAGGTTCGGCACCAAAAGTTGTCGGGGCGAACGGGCCTTGACCGGTATCGGCGGGAGGCGAAAGCGTCCACGAGCTGGAGAGCAGAAGATCGGCATCCACGGGAGCGGACATGAACCGAACACCTTGGGCAGCCCAGATTCTGCCATCGTGTACGACAATGTTCATGGCTAAAAGAGGACGCCCAGTGGAACCGGTCTTGATTACGAATCAAGAGAAAGCAGAACTTGAACGACGCGCCAGCGCGCCAACTGTCGCCAAGAGAGACAGCGAACGAGCGGAGATCATTCTGTTGCGGGCGCAAGGTGTAAAACAGAAGGAAGTGGCATCGCGACTAGGATGCAGCTCCGTGAAGGTGGCGAAGTGGACATCCCGTTTTCGTAGCGGCGGACTTGACGGGCTGCGGGATAAGCCCGGACGTAGCCACAAGTCTCAAGGTGCGGAGATCCTTGCGAAAATCAAACGCGCCCGTGAAAAACTTGACAAGGTTGTTTAATGTTAATCTATTTTAGAGACACTACACTAGGTAGCTTATGAGCGGCATTTTCTGATGGAAGTTACTTCCCGGCAAAACGTTTCCAGTTTTGCCCTGAAGGGGCAATCCACGGGTCTCGGTTTGTTCTTAATCTTTTCCCCAATCCGGATTGGGTGCGGGGAATTTTGCTTCGACGGAGCGTTGCCAGGCATGGAGGCGGTCGAGCAGTTCGGTGCGTTTCGTCGGTTCACTTTCCGCGAGGTCGCGCGTTTCCCCGATGTCTTCGCGCAGGTTGAAGAGTTGGAGGGCGCCGTCTTCGTGGCGCTCGGTGAGTTTCCAGTCGCCGAGGCGGATAGAGGAGCCGGGGGTGCCGCCCTGGTCGCCGTAGTGCGGGTAATGCCAGAAGATGGCGGCCCGTTTGAGGGGACTGGTGCCTTCCAGCAGGGGGCGCAGGTCTTCGCCGTCGATCTCCTGCCGATCTGCAAAATTCACTCCGGCGGCATTGAGGAGGGTTGGGTAAAAATCCGGGCTGGAGACGGGGACTTCCGAGACGCTGCCTGGTGTGGTGACTCCGGGCCAACGAATGGCCTGGGGCACGCGGATGCCGCCGTCCTGCATCCAGCCCTTGCCCTCGGCCAAGGGCAGGTTGCAGGTGACGGGGCCGCCGGTTGATAGCCCTCCGTTATCGGAGGTAAAGACGACGATCGTGTTGTCTGCTTCGCCACTTTCTTCCAAAGCATCGAGGAGGCGACCGATGTTATCGTCGAGGCTCTCCAGCATGGCGGCGTAGTCCGGCCAGCTTTGGCGGACGCGGCGCTTGAGAAGCCGGTCGGATTTGCCTTCGGTCGGATAGAAATCAGGCCCCTCGACGATAGCACTGTCCTCGATTGCGGCCAAACCCATCTGCTCGGCTTTTCTTTGGTATTTGGCGATTTTCTCCGGCTTGGCCTGGATGGGGGTGTGGATGCTGTAATACCACAGGTTCATAAAGAAAGGCCTCTCGGGGTCGCGCTTGGGCAGAAGCTCGATGGCCCGGTCGGTGAGGTAGTCGGTGAGGTAGGTGCCCTCGGGGACGTCAATGTCTTCGAGTCCGGGGATGCTCCATGGGCTGAAGTAGCCGTTTTTGCCGGGGTGGCCGAGTTCCGCACCGCCGATGTTGACCTCGAATCCGTGATCCGGCGGGAGCGAGCCTTCGCCGCCGAGGTGCCATTTGCCGATGTGCCAGGTGGCGTAGCCCGCCCCGCCGAGGGCGCGGGCGAGCGAGAATTCGGACTGTGGCAAGTGGTCAACGTAGGGAGCGTCCACCACCTTGCCGCGTTTGGGGACGGGGTTATCCCAGTGGATGTAATCGGTCACGCCGACGGTGGCCGGATATTTCCCAGTGAGCACGCTGGCCCGGGTGGGAGAGCAGAACGGGCAGGCGGCGTAGGCGTCGTTGAACCGCATGCCCTGGCTGATCAGCCGGTCAATGTTTGGACTCTCATGGAAGGTGCTGCCGTAGGCGGAAAGATCGCGCCAGCCGAGGTCATCGATCAGGATGAAGAGGATGTTGGGTGGGCTATTGCTTTGGTTGACCATAATACGCGTTTTCGCCGTGTTTGCGCAGGAAGTGCTTGTCGTGGAGTTCGGTGGGGATGGCCTTGGCGGCGGCTTCGATCAGCAGGGTGTCACGGGCCATTTGCGCGATCACTTCGAGGGCGAAGGCGGTTTCGACGGCCTTGGCGCCGCTCTTGCCCCAGGCGAAGGGGCCGTGGTGGCGGACGAGGGCGGCGGGGATCTCGAGCGGGTTCTTTCCTTGAAAGGCCTCGACCACGACCTTGCCGGTTTCCCATTCGTAGGCCGCGACGATTTCGGAGGGGGTCAGGGCACGGGTGACGGGGACGGAGCCGTGAAAGTAATCGGCGTGGGTGGTGCCGAAACAGGGGATTTCACGCCCGGCCTGGGCGAAGGCGACGGCGTGCCGGGAGTGGGTGTGGACGACGGAGCGGACGCCCGCGTCGGCGAAGGCCTGGAAGAGGCGGCGGTGGGTGGGCGTGTCGGAGGAGGGGCGGAGGTTGCCCTCGACGATTTCACCGTCCAGATCGACCAGCACCATGTCGGCGGGGCTGAGTTGGTCGTAGTCCACTCCGCTGGGCTTGATCGCGAAGACCCCGGCGTCCGGGTCGAGGACGCTGACGTTGCCGAAGGTCAGGTCGACCAGGCCCGTGGCGGGAAGGCGGCGGTTGGCCGCACAGCATTCTTCTCGGATTTCTGGTAGTTTCATCGTTTAAAGGGATTTCAGGCCGTAGGCGGCATCGTTCCAGCGGAGTTCGTTGCGGAAATCGCGCAGCTTGGTGCCCTCGTCGATGACGAGGAGTTCGAGGTCGGCGATAGCGGCGAAGTCTTCGACCAAGTCGAGTGTCAGTGCATAGCTGAAGACGGTGTGGTGGGCGCCTCCGGCGTGGATCCAGGCGGAGGCACCGGTGGGCAGGTCGGGCAGGACTTCCCAGAGCACGCGGGCGACGGGGAGTTTGGGCAAGGGTTCGTTCGGCGCGGTGGCGCGGACTTTGCTGGCGATGAGGCGGAAGCGGTTGCCGACATCGATGAGGGAGAGGTTCCAGGCGTGGCCTGGCTTGCCGTCGAAGACCAGGCGGACGGGGTCAGCTTTGCCCCCGATGCCGAGGGGGTGGATTTCACAGCTCGGCTTGCCGGCGGCAATGCTGGGGCAGATTTCGAGCATATGGGCACCGAGGCAACGCATCGCACCGGACTCGAAATGGTAAGTGTAGTCCTCCATAAAGGAGGTGCCGGCATCTTCGTCCGCGCACATGACCTTGACCGCGCGCAGGAGGGCAGCGGTCTTCCAGTCACCCTCGGCGCCGAAGCCGTAGCCCTCGGCCATCAGCCGCTGCACGGGGAGGCCGGGGAGCTGATCGAGGCCGTGAAGGTCTTCGAAGGTGTCGGTCAAGACGCTGAAATTGCCTGCTTCGAGGAAGGCGCGGAGCCCCATCTCGATCCGCGCTGCGGTGCGGAGAGATTCGTGTCGCTCTCCGCCCTTGGCTAACTCCGGGGCGAGCGCATACTCCTCTGCATAGGTCGCGCAGAGAGTGTCGACGTCCGCTTCCGACTGGCTCTCGATGACCTTGACCAGATCACCGACACCGTAGGTGTTGATGGAGAGGCCGAGCCGTAGTTCGGCCTCGACCTTGTCGCCTTCGGTCACGGCGACATTGCGCATGTTGTCGCCAATGCGGGCCACTTTCATTGTCTGCAAGGCAGCCCAGCCCATCGCCGCCCGCGTCCAGGTTGCGAGTTGACTTCGCACCTCCGGCGCCTTCCAATGGCCCACGATCACCTTGCGCTCCTGCCGCATCCGGCTGAGCATGAAGCCGAATTCGCGCCCGCCGTGGGCGGATTGGTTCAGGTTCATGAAATCCATGTCGATCTCGCCCCAGGGGATGTCGCGATTGAACTGCGTGTGCAGGTGGCAGATCGGTTTTTGCAGGGCTTTGAGTCCGCCGATCCACATTTTGGCCGGGGAGAAGGTGTGCATCCAGCAGATCAAGCCGACGCAGTTCGGGGCGTTGTTGGCCTCGAGGCAGAGATCCCGAATGGCGTCCGGGGTGGTGAGCACCGGCTTGAAGACGATCCGGGCGGGAATCGAGCGATCGGCGTCGAGGGCGTCGGTGATGGTGCGCGCGTTGCGGGCCACCTCTTCGAGGGTTTCGGGGCCGTAGAGATGCTGGCTGCCGGTGGCGAACCAGAGTTCGGATTCAGGTTGTGGGTGCATGGTTTACGCGTTTTCTTTGAGGTCGAGGAGTTGTTTCATGACGCTGCCGAGATCAGGCGAAGCGACCCCGCCGAAAGTGTCGTGAAGTTGTTGGTACAAGTTGAAGAGCCGTTGATAGGTCGCGTGGGCGTCGGGGTCGGGCCGGTAGATGCGCTCTTTCACCCCGGTCATGGCGGCCTGGGCGCTTTTGAAGTCGGGGTGGCCGCCTTTTTCCGGCCCGGCAAGGACGGAGGCGGCGAGGGCCGCGCCGAGGGCGCAGCTTTGGCTGGCGCGCGAGACGGCCATTTCACGCCCGGTCACGTCGGCGTAGATTTGCATGAGCAGGGGGTTTTTCTCGGCGATTCCGCCCGCGCAGACGATCCGCTGGACGGGCACGCCGTAAGCCTCAATGCGCTCCAGAATCATGCGGGCGCCAAAGGCCGTCGCCTCGATCAGGGCGCGGTAGATCTCGGCGCGGGTCGTGCGGAGGGTCTGGCCGAGGATCAGGCCGGTCAGCCGCTGGTCGACGAGGATGGTGCGGTTGCCGTTATTCCAGTCGAGGGCGAGGAGGCCGCTCTGGCCGGGGCGCAGGCTCTCCGCCTCTTTGGTGAGGCGGGCGTGGAGTGCCGCATCGCCTTCGCAAATGCCTTCGACCCACCACTTGAAAAGGTCGCCGACGGCGGATTGACCGGCCTCGACGCCGTAATAGCCGGGCAGGATGGAGCCGTCAACGATGCCGCAGATGCCAGGTATATCGGCGATGTCGCTGGTGTTGGCGACCACCGCGCAGTCGCAGGTGGAGGTGCCGATGACCTTTACGAGGGTGCCTTCTTCTACCCCGCAACCAATCGCGCCATAATGGACATCGAAGGCACCGATGGCGATGGGTATCCCCTCCGGAAGGCCGAGCTTGGCCGCCCACTCCGGGCAGAGAAAACCGGCGGGCGTGTCGGCACCGCAGGCTTGGTCGTAAAGCCGGTCGCGCAGGTCGGCGAGCTTCGGATCAAGCTTCTCGAGAAAGTCCTTATCGGGCAGGCCGCCCCAGTCGTCGGCGTAGAAAGCCTTGTGCCCGGCGGCACACACCCCCCGGCGAATGGCGGACGGATTGTCAATCCCTGCGAGTAGGGAGGGCACCCAGTCGGCCAGCTCGACCCAGGAATGGGCGGCATCGAACACTTCCGGGGCCACCTTCAGACAGTGCCAGATTTTGCTCCACCACCATTCGGAGGAATAGACATTGCCCGTCCGGGCGATGAACTGCGGACGGTGTTCGCGAGCCAGACGGGTGATATCAGAGGCTTCGGCGTGGCTGGTGTGATCCTTCCAAAGCCAGCACTGCGCGTCGGGATTGTCCTTGAACTCAGCCTGAAGCCCAAGGGCTTCATTGCGAGCATTAACCGGTAGCGGACTGGAGCCGGTGCTGTCCAGCCCAATGCCGACGACCTTGGCCGGAGCGAAATCGGGATCCGCGTCCGCCGCCAGCCGGAGGGCCTCGGTGACGCTTCGCTCGAGTCCGGTGACGTAGTCGCCGGGATGCTGGCGGGCGAGGTGGGCGTCGGCGGCATCCACCCACACCCCCTGTTCGCCGCCGGGGTAGTCAAAGACCGCTGAGGCGATTTCCGCGCCGTCCGCGCAGCGCGCAATGAGTGCGCGGACGGAGTTTGTACCGTAGTCGAGACCGATGGAGTAACTCATGCTAACACGTTGTGGGGTTTGAACTTGTTCTACGAGCAAGAATGAGCTTGACTGTCAAGGATGGCAAAGGGGATCGGCAAATCAGGACATGAATCGGGAAGACCTGCGACGATGGCGAACATCGCGGCGATGGCCGGGGTGTCGCGCAATGCGGTCTCATTGGCCTTGCGCCACGACCCTTCGATCTCCGCCGCGACGACCCGGCGGATCGAAGGGATCGCCCGGCAGCTTGGGTATCAGCGCAACCCGGTGGTCAGCGAGGTGATGTCGCGGATCGGAGGAAGAGCTGCGCCGGGTCGGCAGGGCGGGCTGGCATTGGTCAACGCGAATGCGGATGCACGGGCCTTTGAACGACATCCGACGATTCCTCGCTATGTCGAGGGTGCCCAGCGTCGCGCCCGGGAATGGGGGTTCGGCGTCGATACCTTTTGGCTGCACCAAGCCGGGATGAGCGGGCACCGCTGGTGTGAGATTCTGGAAACGCGAGGCATCCGGGGTGTCTTGATCATCGGTCTGATGAAGGGTAACCGGCTGCCGGAGTCTTTTTTACCGGTTGTGGAACGGTTTCCCTGTGTGGTCACGGGGGTGCGGACGCGCCGCCCGGCACTGAATTTCGCCTGCGTGGATCATCACATCCTCGCCCGACGGGCGACGGAGCGAGCGGTCGCCCTGGGCTACCGCCGCCCGGGGCTGGTCCTCGACCAGGCGATCGACAACCTGGTCGAAGGCCGCTTTGTGTCCGGCTACCTGCTCGGGCAAGAAGCGTTGCCCGCGCGGGGGCGCTTGAGGCCCTTCCTGCACGAGGGCGACGCCCCGGGAACGTTTGACCGGTTTTCCCATTGGATCGAACGAGCCCGGCCCGATGTGCTCCTCATTCTCTACAACACCGTCCAGGAATGGGTGCAACGACTCGGGCTGGCCGTGCCCGGCGATATCGGCCTGATTCAGCTCGAATGGCGGGGCACCCACCCGGACATCGCCGGCATGAATCAGCACAACGACCTCACCGGCGAGGCCGCCGCCGAGATGCTGGCGGGAATGATCTTTCGCGGGGTAAGGGGGGCACCGGAGTTTCCCGTCGGCACCCTGATCGGCCCCACCTGGGTGGCGGGCACCTCCGTGGGAGGTGTGGCGTGTGAAGTCAACGAATAGAATATAAAGCGAACCGGGCAAACGCCAGCTTGACGGTCAAGTGAACAAGGATTTGCCTACATGGGATTTTTCCGGCAACTGCTTGAACCATGACCACCTCAATTGCATCGATCACATCTGAAAATTTATCTGAAACGGTTCGCCGGGGCAACTTGCGCCGAGACCTCGACTGGTTGCAGAAGGGCCTGGCCTTCATTCCGACCTATGTCGCGAACGGTTCTATTGGCGGGCTGGTCGATGAGTTCGGGCTGCACAGTCGTTGCAATTACGACACCAACAACGGACGCACGCATCTCGCGCATGTGGAGCACTTCAGTCATCGGCACGACAACGGCGGGCACCTGCTGCGGGCCCTGTTCAACCTGAAGGCGACCGGGTTTCGCGACGAGCCGCCGGGCCTCGGCCTAGCTGATCGATGGGAACAGGAGCTGGATTTGTGGACGGCCACCTGCACGACGCGCTGGGCGGAGCGGGGATCGGCTTTCGAGACGCGGGTTTACGCGTCGTGGGCGATGCCGCACCTCTGGGTCTGGGAGCTGGATCAGGATCTGGCAAACGCCGACGACGGACTCAACCTGTGCCTGGAATTCGATGTCCGGGAAGCGGAAAACAACGCCCGTAAGCAACTCAACAAGCTGATGCATGATCTGGAAGTCGTGATCGAAGCGGCGGGGGATGGACTCTGGAAGGTGGTGTCGAAGACGGATTGCCGGAGCAGCACGCTGCTGTTCCGCGTCGAGGACGGAGAAGCGTCGGTGGACGGCAGCCGCCTGCGGATTCGGGCGGGGAAAAACCTGAGCCTGCGCCTGCTCTATCTCGACAAGAATTTGCCTGCGGCAATCGCGGACGACCCCGCCGCCTTTCTGGCCCGCGAGGATCACCACACGACGCACTGCGACGCCGCGCTTCGCCACTGGGAGGGCACCGGGATGTTGCGCCTGCCCGACGGCACGCCGGAGGCCTCCTGGTGGCCGCTCTACGCCTATTATCTACCGGCGGTGCTCCCGAGCGAGCCGAGCCATATCCTCGTGGCCGACGGGCTGACGGCCAACAACTGGGGGCACGGTTTTCCCCAGGATCAGTGGTATGTCATGCTGCCAGTCGCCCGGCTCGGGCTGAAAGCCCTCAACGAGGCCCAGTTGCCCTATTACACTCAAGATTTAGACGCCTACCGCCGCTATACCCGCCGGATGGCCAAGCGCGACGGGCTTCTCTACCCGTGGGAGGCGCCCTTCGAGAATCTCGATAACTTTGAAAAAGACGGGCCGACGAACCACAACGCCTACCAGTTCCACAACTCCGCCTATGTCTTCGCCATGGCTTGGGAGAGCTATCGCATTCACCGCGACCGCAGTTTTCTGGAGAATAACTTCGCGATGCTCGAAGGAGTGGTCGAGTTTTACATCAACAACATCGAGCTGTCCGGGGATGGCGGCAAAGCCATCTTCCGGAACGATGAGATCCCACTGCGTTGTCAGGACGAGGCCATTGTTCACGGTGCAGAAACCGTCCAGCCGATTTGCTCGGTTTATGCCTCGCTTTACACCCTGCCGCGTTATTTGGAGGCGGCGGAAACCCTCGGGCGGGGTGATTCCACGTTGCTGAAAAAGGCGATGATGATTCTCGACCGCGGCTTCGATCTCGACCCCCTGATCCGCGAGGACGGCACCCTGCGCACCAACGCAACCGACCCCCGTGAGCACGGCGAGCAAAAGCACCCCATCCAATTCAATCCGCTGACTTATCTGCCCATGAAAGATTGGATGGACTGGGAACCCGTCCACGAGACCTGGAAGATGCGGCACCTGCTGTGCCAGAAAACCCGCGAACCCACCAGCCTCGGCTGGACGTTCGGGCAGCTCGCCTTTTCCTCGGCCCGCATGCGCGACGGGACGGCCGTGGAGTTTGACCTCGGGCTGGTGCAGCGCGCCCGCTACGCCGACCCGATGTGGATCCAATTTTACGAATGCAGCCACCGCTGGGGCTGGACCGAGCGCATCGCCTTTTACTTCGTAACCATGCAGATCTACACCAAGACGATTCTTGAATGTCTGGTGCAGGACTGCCGCGAGGCGATTGAGTTCTTTCCCGCCTTGCTGCCACGTTGGCAGGGCAAGCCGCTGGCCTTTCGCAAGCTCCACCTGCGCGACGGCCTCGTCGCCGACGGGGCGATGGACGCCGACGGTAGCGTGACCCTCGAACTCGCCGCCACGCGCGACATTGAAACGCCTCTGCGGGTTTTGGCACCCGGTGCATTTACGCTCGACACCCCCTCCGTCCGGACCCGTTTCGCTTCGGGCGAAGCCGTCACCTTATCCTTGAGCGCCGATCAGACGGCGGTGGTGAGGAGTGAGGAGTGAGGAGTGGTTTTGTTCTGGCAGGGCAGCTCACTCGTGGCGGAGGGCGTCGATCGGCGAAAGCCGGGCGACGCGGAAAGCCGGATAAATGCCGGAAACGATTCCCAGAACGACGCTGAATGCGAAGGCCGTCGCCATCACGCTTACGGGAGTCGGCGAAATGTTCTCTCCGTCCGGTAAAACGCCCCGGAGCGTATCCAGTATCCAGACACTCAGCATGACTCCGATCAACCCTCCGATCAGACTGATGACGAAGGCCTCGGCGATGAACTGCGTGAAAATATCGCCGGCGCGTGCGCCCACCGCCTTGCGGACGCCGATTTCCTGTATCCGTTCGTTCACCGAGGCCAGCATCACGTTCATGATGCCCACCGCGCCGACGAGCAGCGAGATCGCGGCCACGCTGCCCAGGGAATAGATGAACGAGTGCTCCAGAGCCTTGAGTTCCTGAAGATTGTCGGGCTGGGTTTTGACCTCGAAGTCTTTAATGCCCCGGTGCGTCTGGCGGAGCATCGAGAGAGCAATACCCTTTACTCGCTGCAACCGATAGTTATAGAATGGCACGATCCGTCTCCTCAATTTCCTTGCGAGACGGGATCGAGGGTTGTGCGCCGATTTTGCTCACTGCGAGGGCGGCGGCGGTGGCGGCGAAGCGCATGGCTGTGGCGAGGGAGCTGCCCTCCGCAAGGGCGACGGCGAGTGCGCCGCAGAAGGTGTCGCCTGCGGCGGTGCTGTCTTTGGGCTCGCAGGGGGCGGCGGGGATGTGGAAGCTGCCGTCGGCTTCGGCGGCGACTGCGCCCTGGCTCCCCAGCGTGATGATGACGAAGCGGTGCCCGGTTTTTGCGAGAAGGTCTTTGGCAATCGCCTCGGCGGCGACGGGATCGCTCACGTCGAGCTCACTCCCGGCGAGGGCGGCGGCTTCGATTTCATTGACCACGAGGCCGTGAATTTCGGGGCCAGGCCGGAGGCGCAGGTCATGGGCGGGGGCGTAATTGAACAGCACCGGTCGCTGATGCCGGGCCGCGAGTTCCAGGGCGGTGCGGTTGGCCTCCAGTGGGATTTCCTGCTGCATCACGATCCAGTCGGCATCGCGGATGGCAGCCTCGGCAGCGATGACGGACTTCGGGGTGACGCGATAGTTCGAGCCGGGGGCAACGGTGAGGTAGTTGTTCCCTCCGCCGTCGAACATGACGAGGGCGGTGCCCGACGACACATCCTCGATGCGGGCCAGATGCGTCAGATCCATGCCGTCGCGCTGGAAATTCTCCCGCATGATCGGCTCATAAGGATCGTTGCCAAGCGCTCCGACGAAGGTGACGGCACCACCGGCCCGGGCGGCCGCCACCGCTTGGTTGGCTCCCTTGCCTCCGAAGGTTTGCAGGAATGCGCAGTTGGTGACGGTCTCACCCACGGCGGGAAGGTGCGGCGCCTGCATGATGAAGTCGATATTGGCGCTGCCGATGACGGTGATTTTAGGGGGCATGGGGAGTGGTGGTGTGAATTCTCAGTAGCCGCTGCCGGAGACCGTGCCCTCACCGGAGCAGATGGCTTCGCAGGAGGACCAGTTGACGCCGAGGCGATGAACCCCCATGTCGACGAACATTTGGGCGCGGGCGGCATCGCGCACGCCGCCGGAGGGCTTTACTTGAATGCGCCCGTCGGCGGTGTCGAGCATCCGTTTGACGTCTTCTTCGCGTGCGCCTTCGCCATTGAAGCCGGTGGAGGTTTTGACGAAGTTGGCCCCGGCGTCGATGCAGATTTCGGTCAGCTTTTTGATCTGCGCGGCGTCGAGCTGGGCGGTTTCGAAAATGACCTTGAGGGGGACGCCCGCTGGTTTGCAGACGGCTACGACGCCCGCGATATCGGCTTGGACTTTCTCCCACTCGCCGGATTTGGCCCAACCGTAGTTGGCCACCATGTCAATCTCATCGACGCCGAGGTCGATGTAGCGGCGGGCCTCGTCGGCCTTGGATTCCGGCAGGGCGCAGCCGTGCGGAAAACCGAGGACGACGCAGACCTTTGTGCTGCTTCCGGCGCAGAGTGCCTTGGCGACTTCGATGTCGCAGGGGCGCACGCAGACGCTCCAGACATCGAGGGCGATGCAGGCCTTGAGGGCACTGTTAAGTTCTTCTCGGGTGGTCTCCGGTTTAAGGATGGCGGCGTCGAGGTATCGGGCGAGTGGTTTGCTCATCTGGAATGGTGTTGTTTAATGTTGGATTGAATTGAGTTGAATTGGTGGAGTGCGTTTTATGGGCGAAGCCGTGCCATGGCAGAGAGCCAGGCGGCGTTGTGGGTGATCCAGTCTTCGTCGGTAAAACTGTGGGGGCCATCTTCGACGCGGGTAGGATCGGTGTCGAACTTGAATTGGTCGCCGGTGGCGAAGCCGTTGCAAATCACCCCTCTGGTGGCAAACCATGTTCCGGCGGTGCGATTCCCGACACCATGGATCATGCTGGCCGGAAGGGCGGCATCGGGCGGAATGTCGGCGCGAAAAATATGGGAGCCGAGGGCGAGGCTATCGGCCGTCACGCCGGCGTTCAATCCGCTGACCCACTGAAGATTGGCATAGGCGATCTCGCGCAGTTCATCCTTGTCGAGCAAGTCAGCCAATTCAAGGGCGAGTGCTGCGGTGTAGGCATAGATACAGTTGAATCCATGCCAGGGTCCGGCAAACCAGATCAATCCCTCTTCGCCAATGACGCCGTAAGGGGCGAGCAAGAAAGGATTGGCCTGACACGCTGGAATGAGGAAGCCATCGGCAAATTGCTCCAGACACTTTCGCCACTGTTCGGCGTCTTCGTGGTCGGGCCAGAGCTTGAGCATCTCGACCAGCGGGATCAGATAATTGGGAAAGGCTCCGCCCGCATCCGCGCCAAACTGGTTTCCGTAAATGGAGTGGCTCCATGCCTTCTCCGAGTGCGGTGTACCGGTAAACTCTCGGAAATGGCCGTGAAAGCTCTCCAGCGCGCCGCCCTCCGCTTCTTCGGGCGCGATCTGCCGGTCCATAATTTGGCGGGCGGTATCGATAGCCAGATCCTTGGCCTCATATTGGGCGGCGCGGTAGGTCTCGACAGCGGCCCAGGTGAGGGTGACGAGGTCGCGGGTCATCCACTCGTCGGCGGGAATTTCCGCCTTGGGCGGGAGGCCGCGCTGGCGGCGGCAGAAACCCATGTCGCCAAGCGGCTTGGCATCGCCGGTCAGCCAGGCCAGGGCTTTATCCGCTGCGGCATTGGCTCGGTTGCGCATCCGGTCGAAGCCATTCGGGAGGAATCGGGCGGCGCGACGCCACGCGACCACCGCCTTCAACGCATCGCCGGGTAGAATCGCCTTCTCGTGGCCGAGAAGATCGTGGGACAGGGAACCCTTTGCGAAACCGAGTTCTTCCGCTTTTTCCTGGGTTTTGATGAGGTATTCGCAGCCATGCGAAATCTGGTAGTGGATACGCTCGGATATTCCCGCGCCCAATTTGTCTTTTGCAAATTCCAGCACATCCGCCAGGCCAAGAATCATCGCGCTTTGCGTGTTGCTCTCCTGCCAGACACCCCCCGCGTCCTGCCAGCCGCAACCGGCCGGCGCGATTCGCGCACGAGCTTCCAACATCTCGGTGGCCATGATTTCGACCGTGGAGTTCCACAAGACGCCGGAGCGGACACGGAAGCCATCACCCGCCAGCACGGTTTTCCCCCCGTCGGTTACGCGCACGGCATATTCGTCTTCTACCAGCCTGGCGGGAAACTCGGCCATCCACCACTGGCTGCCCCATTGTTCCACTGCGGGAGCGAACCCGGTGGATGTGATCATGGATTCGCCCGCCCACAGTTCACAGCGGGCGTTGTTGGATAAAAAATCCGGCTTTTCGCTCCGCACCACGACCCTTGCGGGTAGCGTGGGTTCATAGCCGATTTGAGAAAAAAGAAGTCCGGTAGGCATGGTGTTAGGGAGCGGTATCGTATTATTTTCAGACCATGTTTTCCCATACGACTGGCTCTTTCAAGCATACAGTTTTCAAAATTTGTCGATGACCAAAGTCACTGCATAAACCTCGCGGGCATTTCGCGCCACGTCACTGAACTCCATGGGCAGGAGGAGCTCATGTTCGGGGCGTCCGCTCTCGTGCTGGGTCCATCGGCGAAAAACGCAAGCGCTCCACCCGCCGTGATGGGGGGTCCCAATTCCCGTCCGTTGGAATGGAATGAATCGCGGAGATGGGGTGGAAGGATTTGAGCCGGATCGGGATCCATGATGTGAAGTCCAAGGAGTTCGGGATGAAAGTCGACAGAAATGTCATGCGGATACTGCTTCGCAGCCATGCCTCGTGTTGAAACGAAGGTCTATAATAGTTGGGATGAAAACACGTGCGATTTTATTCGAGGCACCGGGCCGGGTTGGTTTTGGCGAGGTGGACATTCCCGAGCCCGGCTGCGGGCAGTTGCTACTGAAGACGCTTTACAGCTGTGTCAGCGCCGGCACGGAGATGCGTTGTTACCATGGGACGCAGACCGGCACGGATGCTTGGCCCTTTATTCCCGGCTACTCGACAAGTGCCGAGGTGATCGGTCGGGGCGCGGATTGCACAATTCCGGAAGGGGCAGTGGTGCGTTGCAACGGCACGCAGGCGGCCAGCGTGGCGCGCCAGTGGGGGGGGCATGTCGCCCACCAGATCGTGAACGAGTGCGATGTCCAGATCGTGCCGCAGGGGGTCGATCCACTGGATGCCTCGATCGCACGGATTGCGGCGATTGCCTATCACGGGGTGGTGTTGGCGCGTCCGCGTTCTCACCACCAAGTGGCGGTTATGGGGCTGGGGCCGATTGGTCAATTCGCCGCCCGTTGCCACCATTTGGCGGGGGCTCATGTGGTCGGGCTGGATGTGGATGAGCGGCGGGTGGATCTCCTGCGGCAGGTCGGCATTGAGGCGATGGTCAGCGATGGATCGCTGAAGGAAACTCTGGCGGGAGTCTTTGCGGACGGCGTCGATATCCTGGTGGGTGCCACGGGATTTGCTTCGGTGATGCAGGAGGCGATCACGGTGCTGCGCCCCTTGCCCTGGGTGCCGGAGCCTGGAGAGGGGCCGCAGTATATCATTCAAGGCAGCTATGTTGACCATTTCCAGATGCCTTACGACCCGGCCTTTATGAATGAAGTCACGATTCGGCTGCCTCGCGATTGTGCGCATTCGGAAATGTCGGCGGTGCTCGATTTTATTGCCCGCAAGCGACTGATGGTGCGCGACCTGATTTCCGAAGTGGGCACCCCGCACGAGGCGGCTGATCTCTACGCAAAGCTGGCCGAAAAGGGCACTCCGCTGATGACGCTTGCCTTTGATTGGGCGCAGATCTAAGACCTGAATAAAACCCATTTTTTATCCTATCATTACCCTTGTCCCATATGAAAATCGCCAGTCAACATTATCATTTCATGCAGCTTTTCGGAAGCGATCCCGATTTCGTGGAAAAGACCTGCGGGGTTCTCGCTCAATTACCGATGGAGGCTCATGAATTGGTCGTCGAGCCACTATTTGATGAGAACGGAGGCGTGCGTCCCGGTGCTTTTGAGGAACTCGATCGTTGGGTGAAGGCACTTCGCCAAATTGGCAAGCAGGTGATTTCCTACTACTTTAATTTTCCCGCCGTGCAGACGGCCTTTGATGTCAGAACCCAGGAAGACCTGGCACGTTACTTCAGCCAGCTCAAGCGCCAGCTTCCTGAATTGAGCTACCTGACAAGCAATCCCGTCCCCCTGGATTGGAATGATCCCACCGTATGCAAAAGCGAAGAGCAACTCAGCGATCAGTTGACCAAGATGAAACAGGTGGCGCAGATGGGAAAGGCAGCCGGGTTCGATTTTTGCTACCACTTTCATTCGCCTGAGATGGCCAACGGGTGTCGCGAGTTCGATTACATGATGAATCGGATGACCTCTGCGGAGATGGGTCTCACCTTGGATGCGAACTGGTGCGTGATGGGGGATGTCGATCCGCTGCCCTTTACCCGCCAGCACCTCGACCGCATCCGGCTGGTGCATCTGCGCAGCAGCCATGGCAAGATCTGGGATGAAGTGCTGGAGGATGGCGAGGAGGGAAACATCGCATTGATCCGCTTGCTGCTCGAAGGGGGCTATACGGGCCCATGGATCATCGAACTGGCCGACAACGCGAAAGAACGCCAGATGCCGGTGGCCGAACGCTGGCAGCGAAGTTACAAAAACCTCCGTGGCTGGTTGGAAACGGTGAAGTCAGCTTAACCAACAATGCCGCAGGTTATACCTTTTACTGGCGGTAACAGAACGGATCACTTCATTTCTGGGGCCAAATAGGGTTGTCAAAAGGCGTTTTTCGTCTTAGATTGAATACCTTGAATAATGTAGCAGGCTTTCGTTTCCTTCACCTTCACCTTCACCTTCATCAATGAGCATGAAATATCCTATCCCTCTTGTCTCCTTTCTGGTCGCTCTGGCGGCATCTTCCCTCAACGCGGTCGAGCTCGGCTTCCTTGAAGATTTTGAACGCCCCGCCGGGCCACTCGCCGACCATCCGGGCGAATGGGCGTGGGATGGCCTGATTTCTTTGAACATCGAGTCCGGCGTCGGACATGGCGGCAGCAAGGGCCTGAGCATCACCACCAACGCCGACGAATCCGGCTCCCTTTTTCTAGCGGGGTCGACGAATTGGCACCCGGCGGTGTGGAATCACTTCAAGGGCAAGCTCACCCCTCGCTCCTCCGATCCGGCCATCGATTCCAGTGTCCGCTGTGCGTTCTATGTCACCACCGGCGGTGGCGTCCGCGCCCGCGATGGCGGCGAATGGGTGGATGTCGAGCTGGATTCCGTCCTCGACCTGAATGCGCTCCACTACTGGAGCATGAAACTCGATTTTGTCGATCAGACCTGGAAACTCTGGGTCAATGATCTGTCCCTCACACCGTCACCCCTGGCCTTCGCCAACGCCGGTGATTCCTCCCAAGGCCTGCGGATCGATCAGGACGGCGCGGCGACCAGCGTGATCGACGAGGTCTCCGTCACCCGCAAAGCGCTTTCCGGACTCGCCGACCTGAGCGACTACACGGCCTTCGCTGGCGGTATCGACTGGCAGGGCCGGGACAGCAGCGCCCTGGGCGATGCGAATGACAACGGGGTGCCCAACCTCGTGGAATACGCCCTCGGCATCACCAATCCAGGCAGTCCCGCCACCTTCGGCGGCCCCGGCAGTCCTTCCAGCCCCATCGATACCTTGACTCTCGATCCGGTCAACAACACCATCACCTTCACTTTCCAGCGGCGGCGCGGCATCGAAGACGTCGCCGTGGTGCCGGTGATTTCCGAAGATCTGGCAGGCTGGAATCTGCTTCCCATGGATGCCGGAAACCTGATGATCACGGAAATCCAAGCCAATCCGGCGATTGACGAGATCACCGTGACGCACCCGGTGCCTGTCGACCAAACCCGAGCCTTCGTCCGCTTGGAAGTTCAGTAATCCGCAGAAATTGTTCAAACCCTCGCATCCACTATGAATTTTAAAGGATTTGCCGTCGCCGATTTTACCTTTCCGCTGCTCTCACATGAGAACAGCCTCCAGCTCATCGCCATGCTCGGCATGGATGGAGTGGATGTCGGACTCTTCGAAGGCCGCTCCCACCTCTGGCCCTCGAAGGAATTCGCCGACTTGCCGGCTCGCGCCTCACGGCTCAAGGCACAGCTCGACGATCTCGGCCTGAAGTGTGCCGACGTCTTCCTGCAGATGGACGCCGACTTCGTGCCCTACGCGATCAACCACCCCGAGGCCGAACGCCGCGCCAAGGCACGCGACTGGTTTGAGCGCACGCTGGAATACGCCGCCCGCCTCGGCAGTGAGCATGTGACAGCCCTGCCCGGGGTCTTGTTTGAGGAGACTGAGCCCACCGAAACCTCCTGGAAGCGGGCGACCGAAGAGCTCGCCTGGCGGGTCGAAAAGGCCCGCGCCGCCGGGCTTGTCCTCGGGGTCGAGGCTCATGTCGGCTCCCTCGCGCCGGTCCCCGATAAAGCCGTCGCTCTGGTCGAGGCCGTCCCCGGACTCACTCTGACGGTTGATTACACCCATTTCACCCGCGCCGGTTTGCCCGACGCCGCAGCCGAGCCGCTCCTCGCCCATGCCAGCCACTTTCACGTTCGCGGCGCGAGAAAAGACCGTCTGCAATGCAACTTCAGCGAAAACACGATCGACTACGCCCGCGTCGTCGATCAGTTGAAAGCCACCGGTTACGCTGGCTGGCTTGGAATTGAATACGTCTGGATCGATTGGGAAGACTGCAACAAATCCGACAATCTTTCGGAGACCATCCAGTTCCACCAGTTCCTCAAGGAACGCGTCTGATTAGTGATAGAGAGTGCCTCTCTAGAGCGTTCTGCGTTTAAATAGACGTAGGTTCCCCCTCAATATCTGTCATGGGCAGGCCAGAGGCGAATGTCACTAGCTTAAGCAATCAACCGCTCCTAATCGTAATCTTGATCGTACTCGTAATCTGCTGTTAATCAGGTATTTCCGATTAGGATTACGATCACGATTAGGATTAAGATTCATTGTAAATCGTCTTAACCGAGTGCCATTGGAGGCTGCCCCTCCACGTCACACAGTCTGGAGGAGCAACCTCCGGCTTGCCCTTGGGTTCATCTAACTAACCCAAGTTTCGAGGAGACTATTCAGGGGGATCTTCATAAGGCGTGATAGGGGTTGGCGGGTGAAATTGCGCTAAAAATAGGTCAACGAAAACCCTGATTTTATAGTAACGGCGAACTTTCCGCTATCCTACATCTGCTTGAAGGTCCGGATGGATCTCTGCCATGTTCAATGATTCATGAAGGCAGTGTGCCCGGGGTGGGTCCACTCTGCGGCAGTAAGGTAACCGCAGTCGATGGTGAGGGATGTGCCGGTGATGCCTGACGAGTCCTCGCAGGAGAAGTAGAGCAGCGATTTGGCCACGTCCATGGGGGAGAGGGGCACGCCCATGGGCACGCGCTCAAGGCGCTTGCGGAGGGTGCCTTCGGGGTCGCCCGTGGAATCGAGGTGTTCGCGCAGCATGGGGGTGTCGGTGATGCCGGGACAGACCGCGTTGCAGCGGATACCGTCCACCGCGTAGTCGAGGGCGATGGATTTACTCAGCCCCACGATGGCGTGCTTGGTGGTGGTATAGACGGGTGTGCTCGCCTGCCCGACAAAGCTGCTGATTGACCCCACGTTGACGACGTAGCCGCGTCCGGCGGCCTTGAGGTGGGGATAGGCGTGCTTGAACGAAAAAAGCATGCTCTTGACGTTCACGTTCATGACTCGATCCCACTGCTCCGAATCATACTCATGCAGGGGGCGCACATCGACCATGCCGGAATTATTGACGAGGATGTCCAGCCGCCCGAAGGCCTCGACGCCCTGCTCAATGGAGGCCTTGACGGCGGCTTCGTCGGCGACATCGCATTGCACGGCGAGAGCTCGACCGCCTCTTGCCTGGATCGCGATGGCAGTGGCTTCGCTCTTTTCGAGGCGACGACCGGTCAGGACAACGGCAGCGCCCTCGGCGGCATAGAGATGGGCGGCGGCCTCGCCAATGCCGGACGTAGCGCCGCTGATCCAGGCAACTTTTCCGACGAGTCGTCCGTTGTCCTCTTTGTATGTGAGTTGTTCGAAGTTTGATTCCATATTGAAAGAGGGTGGGGAGTGTTGATTCAACCGTTGAGAAAAACGGGATCCTTCGATCAAAGCAAATGCTTATTCACGAAATCGGGATCGGAGGATGGGCGAGGAGCATGGTGGCAATGGCACTCGGTTAAGTAGAGATCGACCTCTTACTCTTAATCATACTCGTAATCGTAATCTCTA